>NZ_CP031030.1:5740000-5812500 GCF_003711225.1 Runella sp. SP2
TTTTGAAACTCGGCATCGTCGTTGAACGTACTTTCTGATAGTAAAGACTCAAAATCGAAACTTGAATTACTCGGATGATTTTTAATGACGGCCGTGATTTTGAAGGGCTTTTCCGTAAAATCAAATCGAAGGGTTTTGCCAACAACATCGGTGCTATTAAATAGCTTTTTGGCAATTTCTTCCACAATTATAATTGAATTAGGCTCTTTGAGGGCCGTTTGCTTTTCTCCCGAAATTATCTCAAAATCAAATACCTTCATAAAATTTTCATCGGCCAAGTTGATGGTCAAATGAAACTTGTTTTTGGTTTCAGGATTCGACAGGTTATCGCGTCCAAAACTGGTCATGCGCGCCGTTGTTTCGATTTCTGGAATACTTTTCTTTGATTCTTCGGCTAATTTATAACTTACGGCCGCAACCGTAAGGTCATCGGTTTTGGTCTTTTTGTGTTCGAGAACTCGGTAAATACGCGACGCATTACGGTGCTGTTGGTCAAAAGTTAGCTCATCGAACAAATACAAGCCAATAATCAAAAAACAAGTGATTCCGAAAGTCAGGCCAGCCACATTGAGGGCTGTGTACAATTTGTGACGGGTAAGGGTACGAAATGCGATTTTTAGGTAGTTGCGTAACATAGTTGGGCTGTATAAATAGGTTATTGGATACGGATTGGGCTTCCGTTTGATGTTTGACCATCGAACGTAGGTGAGGGCGTCACGCCAATAGCGTTGACGGGCGTTATTTTTACCCAAACGCTTAACTCGCAGAGCGTAGCGTTCATGCAAATCGCCCATCACTTCCTCCCGCAAATGTGGTGCGAGCAGGCGACTAAGCCATTTGTCAATCCAAGCTGGGGGTTGATTTTTCATGTTTTACTCCGTCTTCAATGATTTTACTGGATTCATCAAAGCAGCTTTAATGGCTTGATAACTCACCGTCAGCAAGGCGATTGCGATGGCTCCTAAGCCTGCCGCCGCAAATATCCACCAAGATAATTCGGTACGGTACTCATAATGTTGGAGCCAATCGTTGAGCAAATAGTAGGA
Source organism: Runella sp. SP2 (assembly GCF_003711225.1). Taxonomy (NCBI): domain Bacteria; kingdom Pseudomonadati; phylum Bacteroidota; class Cytophagia; order Cytophagales; family Spirosomataceae; genus Runella; species Runella sp. SP2. The sequence continues at coordinate 5,741,047 of NZ_CP031030.1, forward strand.
AATCGGAGCTGCGATAAAGCAAGCAATTAAAACCAGTAAAGCAAAATCTTTGGAAAGCATTTGCCAAAGCCCAGCCACACTAGCGCCCAACACTTTTCGGATGCCGATTTCTTTGATACGTTGCTCGGCAATAAACGAGGCCAGTCCAAACAACCCTAAACACGAAATTAGTATCGCTAACAAGGCAAAGAAGGCCGCAAGTTTGCCGATTCGTTCTTCGTCACTGAACTTCCGACCATAAGCTTCATCCACAAAACTGTACTCAAACGGCGCTTCTGGATTGTATTTTTTGAATATACCAGCCACTTTATCAAGTGCCTTACTTGTGCCCAATTGGGGAGAAAGTTTGAAGCTAATCGTGTTGACTGCGTTGTAATTGATGGTATAAAAAGCAGCGTTAACAGGCTCAAAAGGCGATTGTCGAATCATATTTTTAATGACCCCGATTACTTTGTATTCTTTACCACTTCGGACGATTTCGCCGATAGGGTTTTTGAAGCCCATTAGCTTCAATGCCGCTTCGTTGATAATCATAGCCGAAGAATCAGTGGAGAAGTTTCTTGAAAAATCACGGCCTTGTACCAATTGCCATCCTACTGTTTTGCCAAAATCGTGGGTAACTTGATTCGCCATGAACAATGGTTGGGTATTCGGCGTTTTTCCTTTCCAAGAAATATTGGTGGTTCCTCCATACTGACTTGTAATAGAACCACCCGACTCTGCAAATTCGACCACAGCACCTGTATTAAGCAAATCATTCCGCAAGGCTTCATAATTAGCGTAGAGTTCGGGCGTGTTCATGTTGATTTCTACCAAGCTACTACGCTCATAGCCCGAAGGACGGTCTTTGGCGTGTTGAATCTGCCGAAAAACGGTGATGATGCCAATGACTAAAGTAACTGAAACTGTGAATTGAAAAACTACCAACACTTTGCGAGGGACGGAAGAAAATCTCGATGCTTTGAAAGTACCTTTCAACACCTTAATCGGCTGAAAAGAAGACAAATAAAGCGCTGGATAGCTGCCTGCAATCAGCCCTGTAAGCACGCTAAAACCTAACCCAAACAGCCAAAACCAAGGGTTAGCCCATAAAATAGAGACACGTTTGTCTGCGATTTCATTGAAATAAGGAAGAGCGAGTTGGGTGAAAATCAATGCTACTACAAATGCCATGAGGGTAATCACAAACGACTCGCTCAAAAATTGAAAAATCAATTGACCGCGTACTGAACCAACCGATTTGCGAATACCAACCTCTTTGGCCCGTTTTTCGGAGCGAGCAGTGCTCAGATTCATAAAGTTGATGCAGGCCAACAACAAAACAAAAACCCCAATGGCACCAAAAAGCCAAACAAAATAAACAATGCCGCCCGCGTTTTTCCCGTCTTTAAAGTCGGTGTATAAATGCCATTGCTCCATCGGGTGTAAGAAAAAGGCAGGTTTGTAGCCTGGCGGGTCTTTGCGTTTCATGCGAATATCCTTGATTTTGGCCGAAACCGCCTCCGCACTTGCCCCTTCTCTCAATTGCGCAAATACTTGAAAAGAGTTCTCATCCCATTCGTCCAACGCTCTTTTAACATACGCATCGTTGGCCACAAACAACTCCCAAGGTGCCAGGAAGAGAACATCGCGAAAGGCGCTGTTATACGGCAAGTCTTCATACACACCCGTCACTTTCACGTCGGTTTTGTTGCCCATCCTGATGATTTTATTCAGCGGATTCTCGGTACCGAAAAATGCTTTTGCCACCGATTCGGAAAGGAAAATCGTATGGACGTCTTTCAATCCGTCAGCGCTACCAGCCAACATCTTGAAAGACATCATATCCACAAAGTCGGGCTGTACATAATTGCCGCTTTTGGTTAGCTTCTTTTCTCCTGCCGCCAAAATCACGTCGCGGGTATAGGTCGAAAGGCTCGTCGCCTGAAAATCAGGGTACTTACTGCGCAGTTCTTCGGCCATTGGAATGGGGACGGAATTGTACGAAGAAATCGTCCCGTCAAAATTCACGAACTGCCATACTTGGGCGATACGGTCGTAGTTTTTGTGGCTTTTATTGAACGACAGTTCGTCCCAAACCCACAAGCCAATCAGCATCGCCACGGCCATGCCCGTAGCGAGTCCAAAGATGTTGATAAAGGAGTAACCTTTGTATTTCAATAGGTTACGAAAAGCGATTTTGAAATAGTTGCGTATCATAGCGGGGCTGTATGTATAGGTTGTTGGATACGGATTAGGCTTCCGTTTGATGTTTGACCACCGAACGTAGGTGAGGGCATCGCGCCAGTAGCGTTGACGGGCGTTTGACTCACCCAGCCGCTGTGTTCGTCGTTGGTAGCGTTCGTGCAAATCGCCCATGATTTCTTCCCGCAGGTGTGGGGCCACCAAGCGGCGCAGGAACTCATCGAGCCTCGGAAAAGGGCTTTTATTTTTTAGTGTTTTCATTGTGGCCAAAGCATTAGCTCCATTTTAAAGTCACTTGCGGCACAATGCGCTCCCAAAGGTTATTTCGAACTTGGCGCACGTCGTTCAGCACCCTTCCACCCAGCGCCGTTACGGTAAATAAGCGTTTACGCCGCCCGCCGCGTTCGGCAGTAGCTTCGCCCAAAAGTGAAGTCACGTAGCCCTTTTGTTCAAGCCGCTGCAAAGCAGCATGTACTGCCCCCGTGCTGACGGTTTGTCCCGTTTCTTGCTCCAATTCTTCGGCAATAGACACCGAGTAAGCATGGGGGGCAAGAACCGCTACGGTCAAGAGTACCACTTCTTCAAATTCACCTAAATCACTTCTTCGCATGAGTCATTGTTATTTCATCTATTTCCGTATATAAAATACCTTGCCAAGAAAAAAAGCACCGATTTTGATGTAAAATCGGTGCTTCGTTTACATTGAATTGTCCAAAAACGGACAGTTTCCAGTACGTCAACGGACAGTCTGTTTACTGTTTGAGGTTTAGGGTTTGAGGTTTAATGTTTGGAGTTTGAGGTTTACCGTTTGGGGTTTTTCGGTTCATGCTTTGCTTTCTAAAAATTTGCCACTTGCAAACTTGCCCTTTTCCCTATTCAACCTTCAACGCCTCTACGGGGTCGGACAAGGCAGCTTTGGCACTACGAAAACTGAGGGTAAGGAATGCAATTGTCACCGTTAGGAATCCTGCCAAGCTGGGGATAAGCCAATTCACTTCGATGCGATAGACAAAATCAGCCAACCACTGATTCATGAAATACCAAGCCGCAGGTGTAGCCAGGACAATCGCCACCAAAATGGGTTTTAAAAAGTCGATGGAAAGGAGCTGGACAATGCTTGCGACCGAAGCCCCGAGCACCTTCCGAACGCCAATTTCTTTGGTGCGCCGAGCTACAACAAATAAAACGAGTCCGTACAGGCCCAAACATCCAATAAGAATGGCAACTACCGAGAAAAGGCTCGCCAATCGAACCGTCAATTGTTCTGTTTCGTAAAATTTTGCCAATTGTTCATCGAGGTATTCGTAGCTAAACACCTCATTCGGGTAGGTTTTTTGCCACGTTTGTCGAACGTGGTCGAGGGTTTTGGAGGGAGAAACTGCCGCAACCCGTACGCCTACTTTTCGATAACGGTTGGTCTGGGTAGAAATCACACAGGGCTCAATCTGCTCGCGCAAAGAGCGAAGATGAAAATCTTTGACCACTCCCACCACGGGCGCAGCTACGGGCGACAAGTACGTTTCTATTTTATGACCCAATATGTCGTTGGGGTCTTTGATGTTTAGTTTTTTGAGCAATGCTTCGTTGACCACATATTCCCGAATGGTATCCGACGGCGCGACGTTCCTTCCTGTTACCAATTCCAGCCCATAGGTTTTGAGATAATCGGCATCCCCCAATCGTTCTCGTATCGGAAAAGCTTCCCACTGCGCACGGTTGTCGAATTTAAACGAGCCACCGTTCATCACCGAAGCCGACGGTGGGCGATACGCCGCACTTACCGACTGTATTTCGGGGTATTGAAGCAAGGCGTTTTTAAACGCCGTGAGGGCCGTTGGGGAAGGGTCGGGTAGGTTGACGACCAATACGTTGTCTTTTTTAAAACCCAAATCCGATTGCTCCACATACTTCATTTGCCTCATCACAACCATTGTACCAATAAGTAAGGCTTGACAAATGGCAAATTGTACCACAATCATCGACTGTCGCAGGGAAAAACCTCCCCTTTTCGGCAGAAATCCCTTCCCTTTTAATGCCTGCCAAGGACTAAAGCCCGACATCATAAACGCAGGATAACCGCCCGCTAATCCGATGATACCAACCAAAAGTACTGTCAAAAATAGCATCGCTTGGGCATCGAGGGTAAATGCCAAATTCAGTCCAAGCCATTGATTAACAAATGGTAACACGAGCGCGACCAAAAGCGCTGCCCCGACTGATGCCGTTGCCACAATCAGCGTCGTTTCCAATAAAAATTGACGCATTACTTGCCATTTTGTACTTCCCAACGTTTTGCGAATGCCAATTTCTTTAGCCCGACTCAACGACTGTGCCGTGGCTAAGTTGATAAAATTGAGGCAGGCAATTAGAATTAAAAACGCACCAATCCATCCCAGCGACCACAGCAACGAGCGCTGAATCAATGCCCCACCCGTTCGTTTTACATCGAAATGCACCTCCGACAACGGTTGAATCTGGAACTGAAAAACCGAAGCATCTTTGCCATAGTGTTTTTGAGCAAGGGCAGGAAAAGCACGTGCCACTTGAGCCGCCGAACTTGGGTTTTTGAGCGTAAGATAAACGCGGTCGGTAGAGTTGAGTGCCCACCAATCATTCAGGTTTTGGTCGGGAAGTAGATGCGAGAACGTGCCCATCGAAATAAACAACTGCACATCGTTGTTGGTCGTGCGTGGCGGATCGGCTATAATTCCCGTGACTTTTACTTTGGTCAAATGATTCAAATCCAGCACTTTACCGATGGGCTCCTCGCTACCGAAGTATTTTTTTGCCCACGCTTCGGTAAGTACTACCGTATTAGGTTCGCGAAGGGATGTCTTGGGGTTTCCTTTAAGCCACTGATAATCAAAAATATCAAACCATTCTGACTCGATAAAAGCGCCCGTATTTTGTTCTAAAAACCGCTGCGAAGTTCCATTTTTGGGAACAGGAACACTCACGGTCAATTCACGTAATGTTTTCAACGAAGCCGCTTGCTCTACTTGCGAAAACCCATCGCGAAGCGCCTTCGCCATCGGAAGAGGTGCTTCAGGGTACGTTTCTACGGAGCCGTCTTCTAAGTGCAAATCTAACACGACGCGAAAGATGCGGTCGAACCGATGGTAGTGGCGGTCGGTACTGAGATGATACGAAATGAAGACAAAAATTAGGATTCCTCCCGCCATTCCGACGGTGAGGCCCAAGACGTTAAGAGCAGTGTACGTACGATAACGACGTAGGTTGCGTAGTGCAATGGTGAGGTAGTTTTTGAGCATAAAATAACAGCGGCTTTATTTTATCTCGAAATTACTCAGAACCTTCTACAGACGACCGTTAAAAAATGTTAAGTGTTTGGTTTGGTAAGCCCTTCCAAGTTTCCAAAGCTTGGAAGGGCTTGTCTCCCCTACTCTGCTTTCAGCGATTTTACAGGATTGCCCAAGGCCGCTTTGATGGATTGAAAACTGACGGTGAAAAAGGCGATTAGAATCGACAATGCCGCCGCAATCACAAACGTCCAAACGCTGATGTCGATGCGGTATGGATAATTTTCGAGCCACTGTTTGATGGCATAATAAGCCACCGGAAAGGCAAAAACAAACGATAAACTGACCAGTTTTAGAAAATCAGCCGAAAGTAGCGTCGTGATGCTTGCTACCGACGCCCCCAATACTTTACGGATACCGATTTCTTTGGTGCGTCGCTCGGCCGAGAGGGTAGCTAAACCGAAAAGGCCAATGCACGAAATAAAAATCGTCAGAATCGCGCCAAAGAGCATGATTTGCTTCCATTTAGCTTCGGCTTCGTAGCGTTTTTCGTTTTCTTCGTCCATAAACTTATACTCGTACGGATTTGTTGGGAAGAGTTTTTTGTACGTTTTGGCAAGATGGTTTAGGCTCGCCGTTTCGCTTCCTTCCTTGATTTTAACGAACACTTTTCCGTACTGATTTCCTGGCTTCATCGTAAACATCTGTGGGCTTATTTTGGCGTTAAGTGACTCAAAATGAAAATCTTTCACCACGCCAATCACCTTGTATTTTTCGCCTTCGTTATACCAAAAATCCACCACTTGCCCCAACGGGTTTGTCCAACCTGCTTTTTTCACAAAAGTCTCATTGACCAATACCGACGAAGTAGAATCAGAATTAAACTCCGCCGAAAAATTACGCCCTTTGATAATCGGGATTTGTAACAGCGGAAAGTAGGTAGCATCTACGGTTTCGTAGGCAAAATTTATTTCGGTTTGGCCGTTTACTTTGGCAATCGTGTACCAGTTTCCGCCGTTTTTTGGGGCTACGTCCCGTATATTTTGGTTTTTCAGTAATTCATCTTTAAAGACCTTCGCTTCATTCCGACTCAAACCCGACTTGTTCACCATCACAATGCCTTTGTCGTTGTAGCCTAAGTCTTTGTTGGTCAAATAGTTGAATTGAGAATAAATAGTAAGCGTCGCAATGATTAAAAACGAAGCCAACGCAAACTGCAACACCACCAAGCCTTTTTGAAGATAGTTTTTGCCCGAAAGATTGAAGCGGCTGTAAAGCGTTTGAACAGGATTATAATTGGATAAAACCAACGCAGGATAAAAGCCCGCCAAAAGACCTGTGGCCAAAAACAAACCGATATAACCCGCCACTAATTTAGCATCAAACAAATATGAAAATGCCAATGCCTTGTTAGAAAGCTCATTGAAGGTAGGCAGCACCATTTGTACCAATAATAGCGCAAATCCAAAGGCCAAAAAGCACAGAATAAACGATTCACCCAAAAATTGCATCATCAACTGCCCACGGCCACCACCAACGACCTTGCGTACCCCAATTTCTTTGGCCCGTTTGAGCGAGCGCGCCACCGTCAGGTTCACGAAGTTGATGCACGCAATGAGTAAAATAAACAGCGCAATACCCGAAAGAATATATGAAAACATTGGGTTGCTCGCATCCACCAAGCCATTTTGGGCAGGCATATCTTTATTGAGGTGCATATCAGTAAAGGCTTGCAGCATGTATTCCGTTTTGCTCTGCGGCCCAAATCGCTTGATTTCTTCTTCCAACGCTTGTTTGGAATCTTTTTGAAAAACGCGGTTCATAGTGGCCTCTACTTTTTTGAGGTTGGCATTAGGCTCAAGCACTACAAACGTATTTTGGAAAAAGCTGAACCAGTTACTTTCATTGGCCATTTCTTCTTTGCTTACCACATAGGGAAAAAGAAAGTCAAACTTAATCGAAGAATTCTGAGGGCATTTTTTGGCAATTCCCGTCACGGTATAGGGTTCAAATTCCTTTGAATCTCCTTGCGAATTTCGCACCAAAAGAATTTTTCCTAAAGCGTTGGCGGTTCCAAACTGTTTTTCGGCCATTTCTTCCGAAAGCACTACTGATTTTGGTTCTCTTAACGCCGTAGTAGGATTTCCGCTGACAAGTGGGAACGAAAACAGCGCAAAGAAACTGCTATCGGCATAAAACGATTCAAAACTTTTGACTTCTGTTCCCACTTTGATGTCACTTCGGTTGCTTTGGTAACGCACCGACATTTTGATTTCGGGAACACCCGCCGCAAATTTAGGCCCTTGCAAGTACCCCGTATGAGTGTTGTAAGACTGAAAAACTCCCGCAGGTGTAAACTGTTTGCTTGTAATGCGATAGATGTGGGGATTGTTGGCATGAAACCGATCAAAACTCACCTCGTCTTTGGTATAAAGCATGATCAGCATGGCTGCCGCCAAGCCAATACTCAAACCAATGACGTTGATAGACGAATACACCTTGTTGTGCGCCAAGGTTCGAAAAGCGATGGTGAAGTAATTGCGTAACATAGATGGCTGAATTAAAAAAGGGTTATTGTAAGCTTGTTTTCTTTCGCGACGACGGACAAAAGGAGGCAATACCGATGCTACATTGAGCAAATAACGCCACGTGGCTTGGCGTTTTCCTGCCCGCTCGTACCAGTAGGCGTATAATTCATCCAAATCACCTTCTACTTCTTCGAGGGTATCTTCTGGATGAAACCACTTCAAGACACGGTTGGCCCACTGAGGCGGATGAAGTTCATTGGTTTTCATAGGCTGTTCAATTGCAATTTAGTCGGTGGTAGGAGCTGCCAAAGTTGTTGGCGCAGTTGTTGGATTTCCTGCAAAGCACGATTCCCCAGCGCCGTAACGTGAAAAAGGCGCTTTCGCCGACCGCCGCGTTCGTTCGTCGCACCACCAAGTTCGGAACCGACAAAGCCTTTTTCTTCCAACCGAATGAGCGTATTGTGCACCGTTCCAAAAGTCACGACCCGCCCCGTGTGTTCTTCCAACGCCTGACTGACCGTGACGCCATACGCCTCTCCATCGAGAATGGCCACCATCAGCAAAACAACTTCCTCAAATTCGCCTAAATAGGTTCGACGCATGGGTATGATGATTAGTTTATATTTTATCGTACAAATCCGTGCCAGAAAAAAAGAGACTGTTTCAAAAGTCTGACAGTACCAAATTATCTTTTGCGTCTATTTTTCAACCTCACCCCCTAAATCCCCCTCTCCTTTCAGTAGAGGGGGACTTTTTAGGCCCTTCTCCTTTCTGGAGAAGGGTTGGGATGAGGTGAAAGCGAAGATAATTTGGTATTACTAGACTTTCAAAACAGCCTATTTTTTTAAAACCTCCTGTCCGTTTACGGACAATTGCTGTCCTACGGTGGACAGGCAAGTTTCTAAAAAGTATTGATTGCATAGCGCAAGCAGTTTTACTATTTTTGGTAAAAATATGTTATGCTTACGATTGACAAACTTACTTCTGAAACCAGAAACAAAATCAAGTTGATTCGTTGGGATAGAATCATAGAAAAACATGAAGGCCCGTTTAAGTGGGAAAATGAATTGGATACCCAACCTTTACCTCCCGAAATGGCAAAACATTTTCCAAACTATGACCCTATCGCAGAAACCCCCGAATTCATAGAAATAGGTTCCTACGATGTGCTTTTGCCCATAGGTCGCAAACATCACCCCAACATCACAATCTTACACTATTTTTTTAGCCAAGATTTAAACAAAATGGTCATTTATCTGAAAGATACGACTTATGACGATGATCCATTTTGTTCTGGCTTTGTTGCAATTTGTGATATGATTCAGCCTGAAAACTTTTTTGTGGCTACGCTTTACCACGAATGGTTTATCATCGACTACGATACCAAATGATGGGATATAAACCTTCCAGGTTTTAAAAACTTGGAAGGTCTGTTTATTAGCCAACCCTACTCTGACCTCAAGCTCTTCACGGGATTGGCCAAAGCTGCCCGAATGGCTTGAAAAACAACCGATATAAGGGCAATGGCCAAGGCAAAAAACGAAGCCAGCCCCAGATACCACCACTGCACCTCCACTCGGTAAGCAAACGATTGCAGCAGTTTTTTCCCCAACCAGTACGAGATTGGGAGCGCAATAAAAAGGGAAATAGTGACCAATTTCATAAAATCGGCCGAAAGCAGGGCTGTGATGTTAGCAACACTCGCTCCTAGGGTTTTGCGGATACCGATTTCTTTGGTACGTTGTTTGGCCACCAACGAAATCAACCCAAAAATCCCCGCACAGGCCGTCAAAATGGCAATCAGGGTAACAAAACCCGTCATTTGTAAAATGTTGCTAATTGATTCATAGACTTTATTTACTTCTTCATCGAGGTAAAAATGGTCTAAGCCGCGTCGGGCAGGAATCTTTTTAAAACGCGCTTCAAGTTGGCTCACGAGTTCTTTTCCTTTGGCTTCGTCGGTCAGGCGCACCGTCAGGTAGCTCGACAGCTGCTGTTTTCCACCGTACCAATGCAACAACGGCTCTACTTCATCTTTCAGGCTTTGGTAGTGAAAATCTTTCGTTACCCCAATCACCGTATAAACCGCATCGTTGTTGTTTTGACGAATGCGTTTTCCCACGGCCGTCTGCCACCCAAACGCCTTCATGGCGGCTTCGTTGATAACCACCGCGTTATTGGCCGAGTCGGCCGAGTTGTCACGAAAACCGCGCCCTTCAATCATCGGGATTTTGAGGGTTTCAAAATACTTTTCTCCCCCACTTACGTGCCGAAGCATAATTTTCTTGGCGTCGTTTCCTTCGGGATAATAGCTGTTGAAGTTTTGCCAATACCGCATCGGTACTACTTCCGAGGTCGTAAACGAGACTACATTAGGGTTTTGGCGCAATTGGTCCAAAATCACGCGTCCTTCTGAGACTGCCGTGGTTTCGTTTTTATAGGCCAAATCGGTTTGAAATACCAATACATTTTTTCGGTCAAAACCAAGGTCGGCACTTTTCATAAAACTCACCTGCTGACGAAGCCCAATCGTTCCAACAATAAGCACCACCGCCAACACAAACTGAAGCACAATGAGGCTGTTTTGGCGCAAACGACCCTGGCGCGGGTCAGCCGATAGCTTTCCTTTGACGGCTTCGGTGGTATTGAGGCTCATCAAATAACGCGCAGGATAAGTGCCCGCAATAAACGTCACCAACATGGTAATGCCTACAATGGTCAAAACCGTTGGATAGTCTTGCGTCCAAGAAATATGTAATTGCATGTTTTGTTTACGCAGCTCATTGAACGACGGAATCAAATAATAGACCGCAAATCCACTCGCCAACACCAGTGAAAGCAACATCACAAGGCCAGATTCTGTCCAAAACTGCCGCAACACAATGCCCCTACTCGCCCCTACCACTTGTCGCACAGCCACTTCTTTGACCCGAGGCAAGGCCGCTGCCATATTAAGGTTAATGAGGTTGATACTGATAATAAGCAACAGAAAAACGGCAATGCCCACCGCGCCGTAAATCAAGTTTTTAAACGTTGGATTTTGGTCGTGAATGTAGTGGGTAAATGCGCTTAAATGTAACGTTTGCTTTTGGGAATCGGGCGAAAAATGGGTTTTCACCAAGGTCGGCAACTTGGCTTCTAACGCCGCTTTATTTGCCCCTTTTTTGAGTACCACAAACACATTAGCAAATGTATTGTACCAATCGGCGCTTTCCTTAAACGAAGGTTGCTGTTCCAAAATCGCTATCGGTAGCAACGCTTCAAATTGCTGCGACGAATTGGCGGGAAGTTCGGCCAATACACCCGACACTTTCATGGGGAGTGTATCGTCGAGCGTGATGGTTTTTCCAACAGGATTACCCTCGCCAAAAAGGTGCAAAGCCGTTTTTTCACCAATCACCAACGAGTTTCTGTCGCGTAGGGCGGTAGCAGGATTTCCGTATTTGAGTGGAAAACTAAAAACGTCAAAAAAGGTAGAATCAACAAACAGCGAACGTGGTTGTACATCTTTGGTTGCGTGGTGCATCCACGGCCAATACCATGACTGAACGTGGGTGCCTGTTTCGATTTCGGGGTAATCTTTTAGCAATTGCCCCAAAATAGGATAGACGGTATTGGTATGCGTTTTACCTCCCGATTCCGTTTGAACATAAAAAAGGCGGTCTGATTTCTCGTGAAAGGCATCGAAAGTGAGGCTTTTTTGAGCAAACAACACCAGCACCACCACGCAAGCCATGCCGATAGACATTCCGAGTAAGTTAATACCCGTAAAAAGGCGGTTTTTCCAAAGATTCCGCAGCGCGATTTTGACGTGATTCTGTAACATATTGGGCTATTTTATTCAGATTTTAACGATTTTATGGGATTCGCCATCGCGGCCCTAATTGATTGATAACTAACCGTCAATAGGGTGATTGTTAAAGCCCCTAACGTAGCTGCTGCAAAAATCCACCACGAAATTTCGGTATGGTATTTATAGTCTTTCAACCAATCACTCAAGAAATAATAAGCAATCGGAATAGCAATCAGGCACGAAATAATCACCAATACAACAAAATCTTTGGAAAGCATTCCCCACAAGTTGAATACGGAAGCTCCAAGCACTTTGCGAACGCCAATCTCTTTGGTACGCTGCTCCGCCACAAACGACGCCAATCCAAACAGCCCTAAACACGAAATAAAAACGGCCAACAAAGCAAAAATGGCAGCAAGTTTACCAATACGTTCTTCTGATTGGAATTTTTTACCAAACTCTTGGTCGGCAAATTTATAATCGAACGGCGCGGCAGGAAGGTGTTTTTTGAACGTTGCTTCAATCATCGCCACCGACTCTGAGGCACTGCGAGCTGGATTGAGCTTCATGGTCATCCAATTCACATTTTCGTAATTCATAATATAAATCGTTTGCTTCACTGGCTCATATGGCGACTCCATAAGCATGTCTTTGATAACCCCCACAATGGTGAAATACTCGGCATCTTTACCTTGGCCCCATTGCACTACTTTTCCAACTGGGTTTTTCACTCCCATAAACTTCACCGCTGCTTCATTGATGACAATCGCCGCTGTGTCGGTCGAGAAACTCCGAGAGAAATCGCGACCTTCTTTAAACTGCCAACCGACCGTTTTACCAAAATCATGCGTAACCCAAATCGTCGCAAACTCTGGTTGGAGACTAGGGTCTTGACCTTCCCAATGGAAGCCACCGTTGTTTGACCAAACCCCAGTGAGTGGACTTGACGACTCAGCCATTTCGACAATCGCCCCTTGTTTTTTCAACTCCGTACGTAGCAAATCATACTTCCCGTAAAAATCGGGCGACATCATTTGCATCATCACAAGGCCATTGTTGTCATACCCCATTGGGCGGTCTTTGGTATGTTGAATCTGACGATAGACAATCAGAGTTCCGATAATCAGTGTAATAGACACCGTAAATTGCACCACCACTAACACCTGACGCGGTACCGAAGCAAAACGCCCCGCTCTAAAAGTACCTTTTAACACTTTTACGGGTTGAAAAGACGATAAGTACAGTGCGGGATAACTTCCTGCCAGCACCCCCGTAAGGACAATAAAACCTACGCTTACGAGCCAAAATACAGGCTCCGTCCACGGGAAGACCATTTTTTTATCGGTAATTTCGTTGAATAATGGCAAAACAGCTAATGTCACTCCCAGTGCTCCCCAAAAGGCAACAATTACCACCAAAAACGATTCGCTGAAAAACTGATTGATTAACTGCGCCCGAATCGACCCAACCGCTTTGCGAATTCCTACTTCTTTGGCACGTTTTTCGGAACGTGCAGTGCTTAGGTTCATAAAATTGATACAAGCCAACAGCAATACAAACAGTCCAACGATGGCAAATAGCCATATGTATTGAATGAAACCGCCCGTTTTCACACCTTCTTCCCAGTTGGACTGCAAATGCCAGTCGCTCATCGGGTGTAAAAAAATCTCCGCTTTAAATTTCTTCTCTTCCGCATTTACTTTGTCCAGCTTCACATTTGTGATTTTGTCGCTCAGCTGCGTCATATCAGCGTGATCGGCGATTTGGGCAAATAGCTGAAAGGAGTTGTTATCCCACTGCCCTTCGTCGAGCGCGCGTTGTACCCATTTTTGGGAAGAAACGTAGAGTTTCCATGGGGCAATAAATTTTAAGTCGCGAGCGGAGGTATTAAAAGGCAAATCTTCATAAACTCCCGTCACTTTTACGTCCAACTTGTTGTCAATCCGCACGAGTTTACCCATGGGGTCTTCATTACCAAAAAGTGATTGGGCAACCGATTCAGAAAGTAAAATAGAGTTGAGTTCTTTCAGTCCGTCATGATTGCCTTTGAGCATTTTCAATGAAAGCATGCGAGGAATGTCCACATCCATGTAGTTGCCCGAACGAGTGATTTTAGTTTCTCCATACGTCAGAATGCGGTCTCCTCCCCAGGTGGCCATGGCCAAATATTTAAAATCGCTCCCGTATTTTGCTCGTAGTTCCGCTTCCAATGGCATCGGAATAGACGATTCCGTTCCTCTGTGCCCATTAAAAGTCTGGTGTTGCATCACTTGCGCAAGGCGGTTGTAGTTTTTGTGGTACTTATCGTACGACAATTCATCGTAAATCCATAGGCCAATCATCATGGCCACGGCCATACCAACGGCCAATCCACCAATATTGATGACCGAATACCCCGTATTCTTAACAAGATTGCGAAAAGCAATTTTTAAATAATTACGTAACATAGAAGGACTGTATAAAAAAGTGAATGGATAGGAATTGGGTTTCCGTTTCAGAGCAAATGGACGGATAAAACTCAGTACGTTTAGTGCATACTGCCTCCGTGCGATTTTTACGCCAAACAGCGCCACCTGCCGCTCGAATCGCTCCTGCAAATCCCCTTGAACCTCTTCCAATAGGTGAGGCGCACAGAAAAATTCAAGCAGGCGTTCGGCCCAACGGGGCGGATGATTTTGCATATAATAATTGTATTGTAAATGGAATTGTAGAGACGTTGCATGCAACGTCGTCTCCACGCATGCAACGTCTCTACAGGGGGATTTATTCTGATTTCAAGGTTGTTACAGGATTTATCAGTGCCGCTTTCAAGGTCTGATAGCTAACCGTAAACAGAGAAATGGCTACAATCGCTATACCCGCAACGGCAAAACTTTCCCAACCTACCTCCGTACGATACACAAAACCTTCGAGCCATTTGTTCATGGCATAATACGACAAAGGAGACGCGATGGCAAGTGCAACCAAAACGGGTTTTAGAAACTCTTTGGAAAGCAAGGTCGTGATACTGACCACACTGGCACCCAGCACTTTCCGAACGCCGATTTCTTTGGTACGCTGCTCGGCAGTAAACATCGCCAGCCCAAACAACCCCAAACAGCTGAGAAGAATGGCAATCAGCGTAAACGAATTGATAATTTTACGGAGCGTTTTTTCCTCTGAATACTGCTTCTGAATGTCGTCGTCCAAAAACGAATATTGCAGCGGTACAGTCGGGATGAGTTTTTTCCAGATTTTTTCCACGTTGGCAAACAGGCTTTCATAATTGTCGGCTTGCACGTCGAGAACCATGTATTCGGGTTGCGAACTGTAATGCGTCATCACGGGTGTCATTTCGTCTTTGAGCGAATTGTTGATGTACGCTTTGTGTACCCCAATGATGTTGTAGGCTTCGATATTGTCTCCCGCCCCCGTGAACACCTGCGTACCCACAGCCGTCTCCACCGTCAAATTCAAGTCTTTCACGCTTTTCTCGCTCAAAATCACTTGATTATTGGTATCAGCTGGCGTGAAGTTTCGGCCTGCAATGAGTTGGATGCCAAGGGTTTTGAAAAAGCCTTCGTCAACGACGTTGTTTTTGATTAAAACACCTTTGTCCATGGTTCCCCCCGACTTGAAGACCAGCATATCCTGCAAAAACTGTTGCGAAGGATAATACCGAACTCCTCCAATATTTTTAATCTGATGTTGGGTCAATAATTCGTTTTTCAGCGCTGTGAAGTGCTTTTGCGCGTTTTCGTTGGACAAAGACACCACGACTTTCTGCTTTTTGTCAAAACCCAAATCCTTGTTTTGCATAAAATCCAATTGCTTCGAAATCACCAATACCCCGATAATGAGCACAATGGCAATCGAAAACTGAAAAACAACCAAGCCTTTGCGAAGAATAACCGAAGCAGGATTGAACTTAAACGTTCCTTTCAACACACTTACGGGTTTGAAACTCGACAAATAAAGGGCTGGGTAAATACCTGCCAATAATCCCGTGGCCACCGCTACCAACACCGTAATCAATAAAATATCAAGGTTTTGGGTAATATTAAGCGCTAACGTACTGTCGGTAAGCGAATTTAGAAACGGCAAAAGGAGCTTGACAATCGGCAAAGCCAAGAAAATAGAAATAAAAGCAATCAACATCGACTCGCCCAAAAACTGCCCAATCAACACCGACCTAAAGGCGCCAACGGCTTTTCTAACACCCACTTCTTTGGCGCGGCGCACCGAGCGGGCCGTGGTCAGGTTGACAAAATTGATGCAAGCAATCAGTTGAATAAAAGCAGCGATGGTCAGTAAAATGTACAGAAACGAAATATCAGACACTTGATTCGTTTGGTTGGTTATGCCTTTTGAATACAGGTGAATATCCGTTACTTTTTGCAGCGAAACCGTTTTTTTCATCCCCAGCTCCGCAATTCTTTTTCCGCCATAACGCTGCAAAAGCGCAGGCATTTTGGCATTGACGCTTTCGGGATTGGCGTTGGATTTGAGCTTTACGTACGAATAAATAAAGTTATTGCCGCCCCATTCGGTGTTGTTTCTAGCAAACTCTCCAAGCCCACCGCTGTTTAGGCTCACCAAAAAGCTGGGTCGAAGGTGTGATTTGCCAAAACTATCGTCATACACCCCCGTCACGGTGAGGGTAGTGGTATTGAGATTGTTACCAACTTTGATGCGTTTGTTGATGGCTTTTTCTTGGCCAAAAAGCTTTTCCGCAATCGTCTTTGAAAGCACCACGGTATAAGGTGCGTCCAACGAGTGTTCTGGCGCCCCTTCCACAAATTGGTAAGTGAAGACGTTGAAAAACGTAGAATCCACCAAAAAGCCTTTGTCGTCAATGAACGTTTCGGTTTTTCCTTCTACCCCCAAAATGTTGTTTTTTGCGGTAAAAAAATTGAGCACCCGCGTATATTCCACCACTTCGGGAAAGTCCTTTTTCATCGTAGGCGCGATGATGGGCGAACTCGTAGCGCTGTTAAACATGGGCTGGTCGCCGCCGTTGTGTAAGATATTTGTGCGGAGGCGGTAAATGTTCTCAGCGTCTTTGTGGTAGTTGTCGTAGCCAAATTGGTCTTTGACGTACAACAAAATATACAAGCAACACACGGTTCCTACCGTCAACCCAAGAATATTGAGTGAGCTGAACATCTTGTGGCGAACCAGGTTCCGAAAAGCGATTTTTAAATAATTGATTAACATGGTTGGGCTGTATAAAAAAGTGGTTGAAAACTCCGTTTTTTTACGTTTTAAGGCAAAAGGACGAATAAAACTCAGGACATTCCATACGTACTGACGACGCGCGATTTTCTCCCCAAACAGGGCTACTTGGCGCTGATAACGCTCTTGTAAATCACCCTGTACTTCTTCTAACAGGTGAGGTGCACAGAAGAACTCGAGCAGGCGTTCAGCCCAGCGGGGTGGATTTGTGGTCATAGTCTATTTATTCGCTTATATCGTCATCCCAAATGCTGGCAACGATTGTGGTGCAATCGAATCCCACAAACGGTTTCGTTGTTCGCGGACTTCTTGCAAGGTTTTGCTCCCCAGTACGGTTACACTAAATAAGCGCTTACGACGCCCGCCACGCTCGGCGGTAGCATCGCCCATTTTCGACGATAGCATTCCTTTTTCTTCAAGCCGATGCAAGGCCGCATGTACCGCACTGATGCTCACATTTCGTCCAGTTTGTCGGTCTAACTCGTCGGTGATGGCTATTCCGTAAGCTCCTTCACCAAGAATAGCCACGGTCAAGAGTACAATTTCTTCAAACTCGCCTAAATACGTTCGTTTCATAATTGAATATCGTTGTTCTAAAAGAGGAGAGGTATTACTTCAACTTTTGTAGAATTAATACTTCCAAAAAAGGTTCAACCTCAAAACAAAGGTTGAACCTTCTTCAAACACCCAAGGCTATTTTTTCAAGCCCAGCTCTTGTTCTATTTTTTCAATGATGTTGTTGCGCTCTTTTTCTGATTTATCGGCGGCATTGATTGTCCGTTCGTAAATCACCTCTTCACCGTCTTTATTAAAACGGTAACGCATAAAAAGCTCGCCCGTTTCCGAGTTATATTTTACCTCTTTTTCAAACCCATCTTTCAACGGTTTGGAAGTAGAATGGCCGCTGCGGTGATACCCATCCGAATACGTTGCCCCCGAAAACGGCGTTGGAGGGGTCGGAGGTACAGGAGGAGTTGGAGGAGTAGCCGGTGTGGGGGGCGTTGGCGGTACAGGAGGTGTAGGGGATTGAATTCCTAACGAATCCAAGACATGATCGCGCAATTCTTTTCGTTCGGTTTTGCTCAAATGCGCAACGTCGAAGGTGCGGTCATACTGAATCGCCCGCCCGTCTATCGTTCCTTTGACCCGAATTGACATCGTTTGGCCGTTGTCATCAATACTGCTACTGATAGAGCGGTGTTGGGCTACGACCATTGAACTCACAAATAATAAACCAACGATTGATAAGGTTTTCATGGCAGGAAAGGGTTAATCAGTTTTCAATGATTTTACAGGATTCATCAACGCGGCGCGAATGGCCTGAGAACTCACCGTTAGGAGCGCTATAAAAACCGCAACAACGGCCGCCAAAGCAAAATACCACCACTCAATTTCGATGCGATAGGCGTATTTTTCGAGCCAACCTTTTAAGAAATACCACGCAATAGGAAAGGCAATCAAAGTAGCTACCAACACCAATTTGATAAACTCTGCCGACAGCATACCGACCAAGTTGGTCACGCTGGCTCCGAGCACTTTTCGCACGCCAATTTCTTTGGTACGTTGTTCGGCGGTGAATGCTGCCAAGCCAAACAGCCCTAAACACGAAATAAAAATAGCCAAGAAGGCAAAGAAATTTGACAGTTGATTGACCACCTCCTCGCTTTTGTATTGTTTGGCGTACTCTTGGTCGGTAAATGAATATTTAAACGGAAAACTCGGATTAAACTTCTTGAATGTTTTTTCAAGGTTCGCCAACGCATCCTTGGTTTTGCCTGCTTCTGCCCTCACAATCACTACCCCCCAATTTTCAGTTTTGGGTTGTAGGCGTAGAATCAGGGGTTCGATGGTTGAGTGCAACGAGTTATAGTGAAAATCTTTCATCAAGCCCACAATCGTTCCCTTACGTCCCCACATGGTCATTTCTTTACCAACGGGGTCTTTGTAACCCATCTTCTTAGCACTTGCTTCGTTGATGATGTAGTTGGTCGTATCCGTGCCGTATTGCTCACCAAAATCACGTCCGCCTACAAGCTTAATGCCCATGGTTTGGATATAATCGTACGAAATGGCATTTTGGGCAAACAACAATAACTGAGTTGTGTCTTTGCCTGGCCACGTAACGCCTTGGGTAGAAGAACCAACTTCCAACGGATTGGCCTGCGAAAGCGTGACGTGCTTAATCCCTGGCTGCCGTTGAAGTTCTTGTTTAAACGAAGAGAAATTTGTTTGTAAATCCCCTTCTAACGGCATATATACTAAGTTTTCGCGGTCGTATCCCGAATTTTTGGTTTGAAGATAATCCAGTTGTTCGTGAACAATCACCATGCCCACTATGAGCATAATCGACAACGCAAACTGAAACACTACCAAGCCTTTACGAAAATAAGTAGCGCTCGGTTTAAACTTCAATGAACCTTTGAGTACCACCACGGGGTTGAGCGAAGACATAAAAAGTGCGGGGTAACTTCCTGCAACCAAGCCCGTGAACACCGTCAAGCCCAGCAAAGTGGCTAGAATGCGCGGGTCGGTGAAATTGAGCGTCAGTTCTTTTTCGGTAAGAAGATTAAATGTTGGCAGTAACAAAAAGACCAACACAATCGAAATCAGCAGCGACAATAACGTAATCAGGATAGCCTCTCCCATAAATTGCCCCACCAAAACACCTTTAACGGCTCCAATCACTTTGCGAACGCCTACTTCTTTGGCACGTTTGACGGAGCGTGCCGTCGCCAAATTCATAAAGTTGATGCAGGCAATGAGCAAAATAACGATGGCTACAATTGAGAAAATCCGCACGTATTCGATGCGCCCACCGTCTTGCTTTCCCGAATCCCATTTTGAATACAAATACGATTCTGGAAAAGATTGTAAAAACAATTCAACGTTGCTGTCTTTATTCTTGGTTTTGATGTAGCCCTTGATTTTGGCGTTTACCTTCTCCAATGAAGCATTTTTGGCCAACAGCACATAACAGCGCGGACCATTATTTCCCCACTCTTTCGACCACGCATTGGTTTTTTGCCAGCGGTCGTAGCTCATCAAAAAATCAAACTGTATCGAACTCTTTTGGGGAATTTCCTTGAGTACTCCCGTTACCATGACCGCGTCTTTGTTGTCCACCTTAATGGTTTTACCGATGGGGTCTTGGTTAGGAAAATACTTTTGGGCTAACTTTTGTGAAATCACCACGCCATCAGGACGTTTGAGGGCGGTTTTAGCGTCGCCTTTTTCCAATGGGAAACTAAACAAACGCAAGAAATCGCCTTGGACATAACGCCCTTTTTCCTTGTCAAAGGTATTTCCCACGGTAAAGAGCGGCTGTTCTTCCCACAAAAACTGGCTCGCCATTTCTATTTCGGGGATGTCTTTGGTGATGTTTTCAGCCAAAATCCCAGGAGTAGAAGGATACGTTTCAATTTTTCCAGAATAGTACTGATTTTCCATCACCCGATAAAGGCGAGCGCCGTTGGCGTGAAAACCATCCATGTTTATTTCATCTTGCACCCAAAGCATAATCATCAGGCTGCAAGCCATACCAAGGGCCAACCCCATGATATTAATAAACGAATAAACCTTGTTTTTGAGCAGATTGCGGAACGCAATCGTGAAGTAATTTCTTATCATAGCTGTATGGGTAAAAGACAATAGAAAGGGCAAAGAATTGTAGAAACTCCGTGCCCTTTACGTCAAGAAATATAATGGATAGGAATACGTGATTAGACGCGCATTTTTTCCGTAACTACCTTACCATCAAACAAATTGACAATACGGTGAGCAAATCCTGCATCGTACGGAGAGTGAGTTACCATGACGATACTCGTCCCTTCGTCGTTGAGTTGGATGAGGAGTTTCATTACCTCTTCGCCGTTGGCAGAGTCGAGGTTACCCGTAGGCTCATCGGCCAAAATTAGTTTGGGTTTGGCAACAACCGCCCGCGCAATTGCCGTACGCTGTTGTTGCCCCCCTGATAGCTGTTGAGGGAAGTGATTGCGACGGTGCATGATATTCATGCGGGTCAATACGGTTTCGACCATTTCTTTGCGCTCGTTGGCTGGTACTTTCAAGTATAGCAACGGAAGCTCGACGTTTTCATACACCGTAAGTTCGTCGATGAGGTTAAAACTTTGGAACACAAACCCAATGTTTCCTTTGCGGAGTTGGGCCCGTTGGCGCTCCGACAAAGTAGCCACTTCGGTTCCGTGGAAGTCATAGCTTCCTCCCGAAGGGTTGTCTAGCAAGCCTACTATATTTAGTAACGTAGATTTTCCACAGCCTGATGGCCCCATGATGGCCACAAACTCGCCATCTTTTACTTCCAAGTCTATTCCGTTCAGGGCTGTAGTTTCAACTTCTTCAGTTGAGAAGATTTTTTGAAGGTTGGTTATTTTGATCATGTCAAGCCCCCTAACCCCCAATGGGGGAACGCCAGGGTCAGCGGTTTTGTGTGTTTATGTTTTTTTCGAAATAATTGGCTGTTTAAGCCCCCATCGGACGGTACGCCAGCGAGGTTTGGGGGCTTGTATATTACTTCATTTCCAATACTTCCTTATCACCAAAATTAGCATACGAGCTGGTGATAACTTTCTCGCCTGGTTGCAAGCCTTCGAGTACTTCGTAGAACTCTGGGTTTTTGCGACCAAGGGTAATGTTGCGTTTGCTTGCGCGCTTTCCGCTGTTGTCTAAGACATACACCCAATTTCCGCCCGTATCAGAGAAGAACCCTCCGACTGGTAGCAACATTGCTTTTTCGGCCTTGCCCAATTCCAAACGAATCGGGGTCGATTGCCCACGCTTGATTCCTTCTGGCGCTCCTTTCGGGAAGCTCATATCTACTTCAAAACGACCGTTGCGTACTTCTGGATAAATGCGGGTGATTTGGAGGGCGTGTTCTTTTCCATTAAAATCAAAATTTCCTAAAAGCCCCACAAAAATCCGTGAAATATAATGCTCGTCAATCGCTACACGCATTTTAAAACCATCCAAGTCATCAATTTGGCCAATGTTTTGTCCTTGGCTGATGTTTGACCCTACTTCTACGTCAATCGACGACAACATCCCGCTTACGGGTGCTTTTACCACTAAGTTATCGAGGGTTTGACGCCACAATTCCACGTTTTTCTGAGTACGCACCAGCGTTCCTTCCAGCTGTGAAATCTGCATTTTGGCGTTTTCTTCTTGATAGTTTTGCGACTCTGTTTCAATATCACGTTGTTTTACCAACAATTCGTAATCACGCTTCGACTTCAAAAAATCAGACTCAGGAATGACCTTGTCTTTGAACAACTTTTGGTTACGGTCGTAACTATCTTTGGCTTGATCAATTCTAAAATCAAGGTCATTGAGTGTACGACGCATATTAAATCGGTTGACGCGCAACTGCTGGCGGGTATTTTGAAGGTCGTTGACCAATCGACTTGCTTCGGTTTCTGATTGCAAGAAGTTAAGCTTCAAGTTTTGGTTTTCAAGGCGCAAAAGCACTTGGCCTTGGCTTACCATACTCCCCCCTTCTACTATTTTTTCTTTCACGTATCCGCCCACAATCGCGTCAAGGCGAATCGTTTTGAGGGGTTGAACTACGCCCGTTACCACAATAAATTCATCAAACGACCCCGTTGAAACGCTTGATACCGTCAATTTATCGGCTTCTACGTTGAGTTTTGAACGTTTATCTGAAAAGAATACTTGGTATCCAATGAAAGCGATGATGGCGCCGCCGCCTACCACCAAAATGATACGCTGTGTATTCCAAAATTTCTTTTTCCGAACGCGATCCATTGATCCTTGTGTACTGTTGTTTGAAGTTTGGTTGCTAAGTGGATGTTTGACTTCCATGGGTGCATTTGTTAATTCTGATGAATTTAAAATTTTTTAAACAATAATGGCTGTTAAAAACAACGCCTTGTCTGGCTCACGGTTCTCTAACCTAAACTAAAATCCTTCAATTGTATGTGTTCTTATGGCTGTATGAGTACTGTACCTCTCTTTATCCAATACCCGTGCCAGAACCATAAGTGATTGAATTTTAGACAATTATTCAAAAATACCATTTCTAATTTTGTCCGTTTTCGGACAAGCATTGTACGGCGGTGGACAGGATTAAAAAGTACGTATTTTCTTACTGATTGATTATGAGGGATTTTGTAACTTGGCACTCTTATTGGGTAAACTCCGTTAGCGTTTAAAACCCTCTGTAAACAACAATCGTATAAATACCTCATGCTTTCAGCCAAAATCCTCATTGTTGACGACGACGTAGATGTGCTTAGTGCTGCTAAACTGATGCTCAAACGCCATTTTAGTCAAATAGATATTGAAAAAAATCCGCAACGAATTCCATTTTTGGTCACCAACGGCGACTATGACGCGATTTTGCTGGACATGAACTTCACCCGCGACGTTATCAGTGGTAAAGAAGGATTTGATTGGCTCGACCGTATTTTAGACATTGACCCGCTGGCCGTAGTAGTTCTTTTTACGGCTTTCGGAAACGTAGAAATGGCCGTTCGTGCGATGAAATCAGGGGCGATGGATTTTGTTTTGAAGCCTTGGGAAAACGACAAACTGCTCGCTACCCTGCAAGCAGCCGTCCAAAAACGGGCAGAAAATAAAGCACATGCCAATGTGCAACCTACCTCCGCTACGCCCACCGCCCCGCCTAAAACCGTTGCCAAACCGACGCAATCCACTTTTTTGGCAACCAGCCCAATCATGCAGCAGCTGTATGCTACCGTTGAGCGCGTAGCTTCTACCGATGCAACAGTATTGATTTTGGGAGAAAACGGGACGGGAAAAAGTGATTTAGCCCAACTTCTTCACCAAAAATCCAACCGTACCGAAAAGCCATTCGTCACCGTCGATTTGGGAGCTATTCCCGAAAGTCTGTTTGAAAGTGAGCTTTTCGGAAGTGTCAAAGGAGCGTTTACTGATGCAAAAGAAGACCGCGCAGGACGGTTTGAAGAAGCCCACGGCGGAACGTTGTTTTTGGACGAAATCGGGAATTTATCACTTCCCATGCAAGCCAAATTACTTTCGGTCTTACAAAGCCGCCTCGTGACGCGCGTCGGCTCCAACAAGCCCAAACAAATCGACGTCCGCGTGATTTGTGCCACCAATCAGCCGCTCGCCCAAATGGTAGCTGAGCGTACTTTTCGCCAAGATTTACTATACCGTATCAATACCATTGAGCTTCGCCTTCCCCCACTTCGCGAGCGACCAGAAGACATTGTTCCGTTGGCGGAGTTGTTCTTAAAACAATACCGTCATCAGTACAAACGTGTGGTGACGGCGTTCAGTGCGGCCCTTGTCAAACAACTTCAACGCTACAATTGGCCTGGAAATGTGCGAGAATTGCGAAGTGCGGTAGAGCGGGCCATTATTTTGACCCAAAACTCTACCCTCCAGCCCGAAGATTTTTTCCAAAACGCCTTTACCGAAGCTTCTCAGTTCAATGAAACGTTTCAGTTGGAAGAAATGGAAAAACAACTGATTGTGAAGGCCATGAAGAAATACAACGGTAATATCACAGAAGTAGCGCGCGAATTGGGTCTTTCACGGCAAGCGTTGTATCGGCGCATGGAAAAATACGGACTATGAGACATTTCTCTATTGGTATTCTTTGGCGCATCGTCCTACTGGTATTTTTTGTTGGAATGGCGGTTTATTTCGGCAACAAAGAACAGTGGACGGCCGTATCGCTGCTTGGGATATTGGGGGCAGCCGCCATGTTTAATTTGTACCACTATGTCACGAACATCAACCGAAAACTGTCTCGTTTTTTTGAATCAGTTCGGTACTCTGATTTTGCGGTAAAATTCCGTTCAGACGACAAAATGGGGGATAGTTTTCGCGAAATTAATCAGCAGTTCAACGAAGTACTCGAAGCCTTTCGCATCGCTCGTGCCGAAAAGGAAGCCAATTTACAGTACCTCAACACCATCGTTCAGCAAATTAATACGGGTTTGATAAGTTTTGGCAGCGATGGTCGCGTCGAACTGGTCAACAGCGCAGCCCTAAAGATGCTGAGTATTTATCGCCTCCGCCAACTTGAAGATTTACAAGAACCTCATCCTCAACTATTTTCGCTTATATCAAACATTAAAACGGGAGTAAAACAACTCTACGAAACCCCCGACGACGAGTCGCTTTCGGTACAAGCAACCCAAATTCAACTACGGGGCAAAGTCCTTAGGATTGTGGTTCTTCAAAACATTCAGTCAGAACTCCAACAGAAAGAAGTGGAGGCTTGGCAAAACCTGACGCGCGTGCTTCGACACGAAATAATGAATTCGTTGGCGCCGATTTTGTCGTTGGTTGGAACCATGAAAGAGATTGTCCAATTGGACATTCAACCCGAAATCCCTGAAAACGAAGGACTTCAAGATTTGACCGAAGCACTCCAAACCATTGAAAAGCGCAGTACAGGGATTATTCAGTTTGTGAATGCTTACCGCGACTTCACGGCGCTGCCAAAACCCACTTTTGCCGAAATTTCGGTCAAGGAGCTTCTTCAGCGGGTGGTTCAGCTGTTCCAAAAAAGCTTACAAGAATCGTCGGTACAGTTAAACGTGAGCGTCGTTCCCGATACCCTTCTTCTTAATGCCGATGCTGATCAGATTGAGCAAGTTATTATCAACCTCATTAAAAACGCCATCGAAGCTTTGCAGGGCAACCCTGAACCTTTGATTACTGTCAAAGCCCATTCGGACATCAACCAACGAACCTACATTGAAGTCGCTGATAATGGTTCGGGCATCGAGCCTGAGGCATTGGAGCGTATTTTCATTCCGTTTTATACCACAAAAAAAACAGGCTCAGGGATTGGTCTGAGCCTATCAAGGCAAATTTTACAGCAACATGGCGGCTCACTTACGGCTACCTCAGAAGTTGGCGAAGGCACTTCGTTTGTGATGGCGCTGTAAGGATTATCCAAACAATCGTACAGGCTCAAACGCTTGGCCGAGCACCAAACGAGAATCCGCTTTGAGCCAGTCGTCGAGCAGCGTCGAATATATTTGACGAAAGTCTATTTTGTATTTTAAATCTCCGTTGTCCAAATCTGTCAAATCAGGCGCTTCCGACAGTACAGGCTTCGTACGGTGTGGCCCGCCAATGACAAATACGTTGTTGGCCGTACCGTGGTCGGTACCATTTGAGGCATTTTGTTTGACCCGACGCCCAAACTCACTAAACGTCATAATCATGACATCATCAAGACGGTTAGTTGACTTTAGGTCTTCCACAAATACACCTACCGCTTCGGCGTACTGGCGCAACAGGCGGTCTTGCTGGTCGTTTTGACGAATGTGCGTATCAAAACCCGACAGCGAAACGTAATACACCCGCGTGCTTACGCCCGAGGTAATCAGCTCCGCAATAGTTTTGAGGCTTTTTCCTAATTCCGTTGTCGGATACAACTTACTAGATTTATGTATTTGGGCTTTGTTGTACACATATTCAGCCGACGACACGGTTTCTGCCAAGGTTTTGTACAAATACGCCACATTTTCGTGGTCGTCGGCAGGGGTTAGTTTTGAATTAGCTTTTACAAAACCATTTTGGGTTTGGGAAAACAGCTTTTCTGGATTCTGAAGCGCTAACCCGTTCAGATTTTTTCCCTTCAACGCCAAACTCAACGTATCGTCGATTTCGAGGGCTTGGTGCGGGGCGGCTTTGACACTTTGACCCGTGCATTGTGCATCTAAATAGCGTCCAATCCAGCCCGTTGACAAATACTCGCTGGCACTGCTTCCCGTTTGCCAAATGTCCATCGAACGAAAGTGCGAGCGGTCAGGATTTGGATATCCTACATTGTTGATAATTGATACTAACCCGTTGTCGTACAATTCTTTGATTTTTTCAAGGGCGGGATTCAGTCCAATGTCATCGTTTAGGCGCAACACATTCGTTGATTTTATGGCGATAGACGGCCGTTCACGGTAATAAATATCATTCCGAAACGGCACCACGGTATTGAGGCCATCGTTTCCTCCCGACAATTGGATGATGACAACCACTTTTTCGTTGAGCGTAGAAGGTGCGGAGTACTGCGTTTCGTAGGCTTTCAAAAATTGAGGGACTAATAACGAGCCTGCGGTCGTAAAAGTCGTATTTCTTAAAAATTCACGGCGTTTCATGGTGCTAGTGGTAGTTATAGATAGTGTGTTTAACCTACTTGATACTCAGGAATTGACATCAACGCCACTGTCAGCTGTTTGACACGCTCGACTCGGCTTGGGGCATTTCCTTGTTTATCAATTTGTTTTAACAAAGAGCTGTTAATAGGTACTTGTATCAAATGTAATGCCAGAGCTTGGGTAAGCTCCTGTTCAGAAAAAGAATTGAAAAATGAGGCGAACTTTTCCCAATTCATCGTTACCTCAAATTTATTTTTCCGCTTCACCGTTTCTTCATTCGCATCCCCGCTTTCTTTTACGCTTGCCGCCAGCATTTCGTTGCGAAAAAGTACTTTTGGCAGCTGCATTCTTGTCAGCAAACTTGAGCTATCAATCCAGGCAGTTCCCGATGGCCAGCCCGCCACGTTGGGGGGATTGAACAACGTTTGCCCCAATAATTTTTGAGCGTACAAAACAGGGGTTTTATCCACAAAATCCATTTGGAGCGTTCGTTGCATTCCCGCTAATAATTCGACGGGCGATTTGATTTGTGCCCCAATATTGACAGGATCGTAAAACCAATCCTGTGTAAATACATACTCCATCACCTCCAAAATGTCACCATCGGTGCGTAAAAAGCGATTTGTCAATGCCTCAATGTGCTCGGGATTTACTTTTTGATTGACAAAATAGCGGTACAGTTTGGTAGAAATAAACTGAGCTGTTTTGGGATTGGACAGTAGCATATCCACTACGTCTTCTCCCGTGAAGTTGCCCGTTTTACCAAATACCGTTTTGGTACCTTCGTCGTGGAATACCTGCCGAAACACAAACTCTCCTTGGCCGTTGAATCCCCAGCCCGTAAACGCCCTTGCGGCTTCTTTTACGTCGGTTTCGGTATAATTTCCGCGCCCCAGCGTAAACAATTCCATTACCTCACGGGCAAAGTTTTCGTTAGGGCTTTTTTTACGATTTTGTTGGTTGTTCAAAAATTGAAGCATGGCGGCATCTTTGGAAATGGCCATCAGCAAATCACCAAATTTGCCAAGGGCATGGCGGCGCAAGGTATTGTTTTGCTGCTGAACAAAGAGCGCCATTCTGCTACGACACGCGAAATGATTGTGCCAAAACAAGGTCATTTTTTCCCGAAAAGCCCCCTGTCCTTGCCCCATTCGAGCCACCCACGCATCGTTTAAGTTTCCAATGCTTTCGCGGCGCTCTTCGGCTACGGCCTTTAGTTTATCTTTGATTCCTTCAAGTTCTTCCGTAGGGTTGGCTTTCATATCGCGTTTATCATTCCGCAACGAAAAATAGGGCATTGGCCCAACAACATTGAAGTCGTGAACCTCTTTACTGTCTCGAATAAAATCCTTGACTACCCGATGCTTAGGGGCAGAGAGCGCTGCTTTGACCTCATCGGGCGAAGCCCCAAACCCTGCCCTCCAAAAAAAGTGCTGAAGCTGACGCTGGTGTGAATTTGCTTCCATAGTGTTTCCTTGAACTGTTTTTTTCTTAGAATCACTTAGAAGGAATAGGTTTAATGAAGCTACATTAAAAAATCCCCTGCTAGACTTGCTAACAGGGGATTTTTAGAAAAAACGAATATTTAGCTTACCAGAATACAGTGTAAAGAACAGCTACCACAACTACTACAACGGCAGCTCCAACGGCAAATGTGCCTTTTACACGGAACATCGACGCATCAATTTCAAGTCCTTTATCGCTTGGTTTCCAAAGTCCGAGGGCAATCATCACTGCCACACAGATAAGGAACACGATTCCCATACGGTCGAGGAACGGCACTGTTGACCAGTCAGCGCCTGGGAGCCAGTTGTTGTGCATTGAAAACGCCAACAAGAAACCACCCACGATGGCAAACATAGCGCCCGCCGAATTGGTCTTTTTCCAGAAAAATCCTAACAAGAAGGCCGCAAATACCCCTGGAGAAACCAAGCCTGTCATTTCTTGAATGAACTGGAATCCACCTTTTTTATCAATACCCATGTAAGGAGAAATGACAATCGCCAAAATCATCGCAACGACAATCGTTACCCGTCCCATCCAAACCAATTTTTTCTCATCGGCTTCAGGAGCAATGTATTTTTTGTAAATGTCCAACGTGAAAATGGTCGAAATACTGTTTGCTTTTCCAGCCAATGACGCCACAATCGCGGCCGTTAGTGCCGCAAACGAAAGCCCTTTCAAACCTACTGGCAGCAGGTTAAGCAATACAGGGTACGCACGGTCTTGATTTAGCTCTCCACCTTCAAGCATTTCAGTTTGGAATAAGCCGTGTTGGTACAACGTATAAGCAGCAATCCCTGGCAAAACCACGATGATTGGCATCAAAAGCTTCAAAAATGCGGCAAACAAAATCCCTTCACGAGCCGTCTTGAGGTCGGCACCAAGGGCCCGTTGCGTAATGTATTGGTTACATCCCCAATAGTTAAGATTCACAATCCACATCCCACCAATTAATACGGTAAGCCCTGGAAGCGCCATGTATTGTGGGTGTCCTTCTTTAAATATCATGTGGAAGTGGTCTTCCGAATGTTCCATCATGGTTTTAAACGCACCCGCCAAACCTGGCGCATTAAATTCTTGCGACACCAAATCCATGGCAAGGTAAGTAGTAGCCAAACCTCCTAAAATCAAGAAAAACACCTGAATTACGTCGGTGTAACCAATTACTTTCATCCCTCCTACCGTAATTAAAACGGCAAAAATGGCCAAGCACCACATACAAACTGTAAAGTCAATTCCTGAGATGGTCGATACGGCCAAAGCTCCTAAAAACAGGATTGAGGTTAGGTTTACCAATACGTACAAAAACAACCAGAAAATCGCCATAATCAAGCTAACGGTGGTATTGTAGCGTTGATTCAAAAACTGAGGCATGGTAAATATCCTGTTTTTGAGGTAGATAGGCATAAAGAATATCCCTACAACAAGGAGTGTTGCGGCCGCCATCCATTCATAAGTAGAAATGGCAAGTCCCATCAAAAACCCATTTCCTGACATTCCGATAAACTGCTCTGCCGAAATGTTGGAGGCAATAAGAGAGGCGCCAATCGCCCACCAAGTCAGTGAACCTTCGGCGAGGAAGAAGTCGGTGGTACTTGCTTCGGCTGATTTTTTTCGTTGGTAAATCCAGTAACCGTAGCCTGCGACTACGACAAAATACACTAGAAAGACTAAGTAGTCTAGGGTTTGGAGTTTTTGCATTTTAATTGCTGGGAGGTTAGTTGTTATTAGGGTCAAATACGTCGCAAGATACGGAAACGTCCATAAAAAAGTAGAAAAAATACCGTTTTAATACTATTTTACAAAATAATCGTTCGGTTGCCGTGAATAAACACACGGTCGTTGAAAACCAGCTTCAATGCCTTCGACAACACCGATTTTTCAGTGTCTTTACCAAGAGTGGCCATGTCAAATGCCGTCAAGCGGTGATCTACTTCCTTCACATCTTGGGCAATGATGGGGCCTTCGTCCAAATTATCGTTTACAAAATGCGCCGTCGCTCCAATGATTTTTACCCCTCTGTCGTATGCTTGTCGGTACGGATTAGCCCCAATAAACGCAGGTAAAAACGAATGGTGAATATTGACAATTCGGTTAGGGTAATGTTTCACAAAGTCCGAAGTAAGCACGCGCATATATTTGGCTAACACCAGATACTCAGGCTGATAGATTTCGAGGGTGCGTAAAATTGCCTCTTCGTGCTCTTCGCGGGTTTTGTGTTCGTGGGAGATGTAGTGAAAAGGAATCCCAAATTTGCTCACCAACGGCTGCAATGTATTATAGTTACTCACCACCGCCTGAATCGTTGCGTCAAGTTCATCAAAAGCGTACCGTATCAACAACTCGCCAAGGCAATGATGCTCTTTGGTGACAAATAAAATCACGTCTTTCTTTTTCTTTGGATTCAACCGTAGGTTAAGTCCCGCAGGAAGTGTAGCCGTTAAATCATCCAAAATACTCTTCGGATTCCCCTCTCCCTCAAATTCAGTACGCATAAAAAATTGACCCGACGGACTCACGTATTCGTCCTGACTAATAATATTTTGGTTGTGATTGTACAGCACATGCGTGACTTGGTAGATGAGTCCTTTGTGGTCTGGACCATCCATGAGGAGAATCTGCTTCATTCGAAGGTCAAAGTTGAATTGGTATTTTTGTTCAAATGTACGAATTAAGGCTATTTTACCCATTTTTTGAGCAAATATCCTTCTTATTCACCGCCGTTAGTGTAAATCCCCCCCTTTGGGTGAACCCTCACACGTAGCCTAGGTAGTAGTTTTGGACTACCAAACTCATACAGCTATGTTTCGTTTTACATTACTTTTATTGCTTTGTGGGGCTACACATGCTCTTTTTGCCCAAACACTCTCTGGACGCGTCACGGATGAAGTCGGGAAAGGTGTTGAATTTGCCACCGTTACTCTTTTACGAGCCAATGATTCGACCCTCGTCAAAGGCGAAATTACGGATGCTCAAGGGGATTTTTCCTTCGAAAAAGTCGCTTTTGGCCGTTTTTTTGTTCGAGTTAGTCAAGTTGGCTACGCGCCGTTTAGCAGCCCTATTTTTGTCCTCAATTCCGAAACACCTACCCTTCATTTACGCACGTTGGCTCTGACCCAAGCCGCGCAAAACCTCAACGAAGTCACGGTGCGCAGTACCAAACCCTTTATCGAACGTCAACTTGATAAAACGATTGTCAATGTCGAAAACAGTATTGTCAGTGCGGGAAGCAATGCGCTCGAAGTGCTTGAACGCTCACCTGGCGTAGTTATTGACCCAAACGACAACCTCAGCCTCAAAGGTAAGCAGGGTGTTGTGGTGATGATAAATGGTAAACCTTCCGTTATTTCTAACCAAGACCTTGCCAACTACCTGCGAGGCTTGCCTGCCAATACCCTAGAAAAAATTGAAATCATCACCAATCCGTCGGCCAAATACGACGCCGCAGGAAACGCGGGTATTTTGAATTTGGTACTAAAAAAAGACCAAAGCCTCGGCACCAACGGCACGCTAAGTTTGTCGTATGGGCAAGGCGTTTACGCAAAAACGACCGAAGGAGTAACGTTCAACCACCGCAACAAAAAAATCAACCTCTACGGAAACTATAATTACTCCTACCGCAAAGGATTTAGCCACCTCCGCCTCGACCGTCAGTTTTATAAAAACTCGGCTTTAGAAGGCGTTTTTGACCAAGATAATTTTATTCGTTTTCCCTTCAAGACCCATACCGCTCGCCTTGGGCTTGACTATTCTCTATCATCAAAAACGATGATTGGGGCGCTCATTACGGGGCTGGACAATCGCTTTAACCCCGTCGGAAATACCACAACACGCGTTTTGGATGGCCAACGAAATTTTCTCCGAAACGACTTAAATACCAATGATTCTAAAGACAAATTGCAAAACTACGCGGCCAACCTCAACCTCAAGCACAATTTCGATACCAAAGGCCACGAGCTAAGCATAGACGCCGATTATGTCCATTACCAAAACACTTCTGACCAACGCTTTGATACCGATTTCTTGGATGGCTTGGGGCAAAAAGTGCTGCCAACCACTATTTTAACGGGCGACATTGCGGGTTCTTTAGACATCAAATCGCTCAAATTTGATTACACCCGCCCACTCAAACAAAAAGCAAAATTAGAATTGGGAGCAAAAAGTAGCTTTGTTCGTGCCGACAATGACCTCAAATACTACAACCTCAGCGACGGACAACCTGTATTTGACCCTCGGCAAAGCAATCATTTTATTTACAACGAAAACATCAATGCTGGCTACCTCAACTTTGCCAAAGAGCTGAATAAAATCAATTTTCAATTGGGTTTACGCGTCGAACAAACCCGCCTTAACGGAAACCAACTTGCAACTCAAGCACAGTTTGACACGTCTTATACGCGACTCTTTCCCAGTGCTTTTATCAACTACAAACACTCCAAAACCCACCATTGGGGACTTTCGCTGAGCCGCCGCATCGACCGCCCAAGCTATAAACAACTCAATCCGTTTAAGTTTTTTATCAACAACAGCACCTACAGCGAAGGAAACCCCTACTTACAACCGCAGTTTACGTATTCTCTCGAACTGTCGCACACCTACAAAGACCAAATCACAACGACTCTTTCCTACAGCAAGACGTTCAATAACATCACAGAAGTTATCGTTCCTGCCGATGGTGAAGAAAAAATTACCATTCAAACCAACCGAAATTTGACCGAGTTTGAGTTTTGGGGAATCAACGTTTCGGCACCCATCCAAGTGGCCAAGTGGTGGAATAGTGTCAACAACATCAATACTTATTACGGAAAATACACGGGTTTTACGGCCAATACGCCACTGCAAAATGGGAATTTCAACATAAATATCAACAGTAATAACAGCTTTACACTTGGCAAAAAAGGCTACGTAGCTGAGCTTACCGTCGTGTATCGTGCCCGCGAGATTTATGGATACATGGACGTCTTACCAACGGGGCAACTGTCGGTTGGAATTCAAAAAACCTTCTGGCAACGCAAAGGGACGTTGAAACTCAACGCCACTGATTTGCTTTATACTCAAATCGGACGCGCTACCGTGACCTTCAATGATTACGTAGAAATATTTCGGGTAAACCGTGATACGCGCGTAGCGACATTGTCTTTTTCGTACCGTTTTGGGAACAACAAAGTGACCCAGTCGCGCCGTAGAAATTCGGGGGTTGAAGATGAAAAACGCCGAGTAGGAGCCAGTTAACCCCATTTAACATACTTTAACGGAACGAATAGCGCTTCATTGATTCAAAATTCTGATGTTTGCACAAGGTTTCCAAACCCCTATTAGCAGCCTTGTTTTATCAAGATTTTTAAATGAAACGACCCTTCCATGCAACGTTCCCCTGGCATTTCGCATCTTATTACAAAATGAGCAGCATTATGACGGGGGAGCGATTTCATTTTGGGCATTTATTCAGGCGCGTGTCACTGGGTTTTCTCGGTCGGCGCCCGCAAGAACGTCCCAGTCAGCTCGTTCACCGACTCTTTTTTTTATTAAGCCAAGAAAAACTCTACCTGTCTCCTCATTTCTCACTCGACTCGCTGGCCCTTCGCCTCAACGTTGCGCCATCGCTGCTATCCAAAGCGCTCTGCGAAACCATCGAACAAGATTTTTTAGAGCTTATCAATTATTACCGCATTCAGGAAGCCAAGAAAATTCTTGCCAACCCCAATAACATCGAGGTCTGTCTCGAAAATATTTCGTCCCACTTGGGGTATCTTTCGCACAGCAACTTCCTCAAAACCTTCTACCAACATACCCTTCTTACTCCCGATGAATACCGCCAACAAATGAACTTGGTGTGCGGGCCGTTGGATTCTTAGCTACTTGAAGTGGTTGTCAGAGATATTTTTTGAAAATATTATGCTTGCATACTATTTTTTTCTACTTTTGGTTCACCAAAAATATCTCATTCAACACATACTGATTTAGATACAATGAACCGTAGCATTAAGAAAGTAGCCGTGTTAGGCTCAGGCATCATGGGGTCGCGTATTGCGTGCCACTTTGCCAACATCGGCGTAGAAGTATTGTTGTTAGACATTGTTCCCAAAGAACTCAACGCGGCTGAGCAAGCCAAAGGTTTGACGCTCGAACACCCTGCGGTTCGTAACCGTATTGTGAACGACGCGTTCCAAAATACCCTCAAAGCCAGCCCTGCGGCCTTGTACAGCACCAAATTTGCGAGTCGGGTCAAGCTTGGCAATTTTGACGACAACCTCGCCGAAATCAAAAACTACGACTGGGTATTGGAAGCGATTGTGGAGCGTTTGGACATAAAACGGTCGTTGTTTGAAAAGGTAGATGCGCTTCGTAAGCCTGGAACGCTCATTACGTCAAATACGTCGGGGATTCCGATTCATTTGATGTCGGAAGGCCGCAGCGATGATTTTCAGAAGCATTTTTGCGGAACGCACTTTTTTAACCCTCCTCGTTACCTCAAATTGTTTGAGGTAATTCCAGGTCCCCAAACCGACAAGTCAATCCTCGATTTCTTGATGCACTACGGTGACTTGTATTTGGGCAAAACTACCGTACTGTGTAAAGATACCCCTGGCTTTATTGCCAACCGTCTCGGAATTCATGCACTTGTAGAAACAATTCGAGTGGCCGCCGAAATGGGTCTTACGGTTGAAGAAGTTGATAAATTGACGGGGCCTGTGGTAGGTCGCCCCAAATCAGGTACGTTCCGATTGTCGGACGTGGTCGGTTTGGATACGACTGTCAACGTTTGTAACAACCTTGTGCAAATGAAGCACGATGAGTCAAGAGCGGCCTTTGAGCTTCCGCCGATTATGGCCAAGCTAATGGAAAACAAATGGTTAGGCGATAAAACTGGCCAAGGTTTTTATAAAAAATCAAAAGACGAAAAAGGAAAAACGCTCATTTTAGCCCTCGACCTCCAAACGTTGGAATACAAGCCGTCGGTGAAAGTGAAGTTTGAAACCCTTGAAAAAACCAAAGCGATTGATGACCTCAAAAAACGTTTTGGCATTTTATTGAAAGGAACCGACAAAGCGGGCGAGTTTTATCGTCGTACGTTTGCGAGCGGTTTCCGTTATGCTTCCAACCGTATCCCCGAAATTTCGGACGAACTTTACCGCATCGACCAAGCCATTTGTGCGGGTTTTGGTTGGGAAATGGGGCTCTTTACCACGTGGGATGCCATCGGAGTGAAAAACATGGTCGGCATCATGGAGTCGCTTCAGCTCAATCCTGCTCCGTGGGTATATGAGATGCTAGAAGCAGGGAATGAAACGTTCTACAAAGTACAAGACGGGAAAAAACTGTACTACGACATTCCGTCGAAATCGTACAAAGCCATTCCAGGTCAAGAGTCGTTTATCATTCTTGAAAATAAATCACAAAATATCATCTGGAAAAACGCTGGAGCGTCGATTTATGACCTTGGCGACGGCATTGCGGGCGTGGAGTTCCATTCAAAAATGAACACCTTCGGTGCCGAAGTAGTCGAAGGACTTAATCGCGCGTATGCCATTGCCGAAAAAGATTTCCGTGGATTAGTCGTCGGAAATGACTCCAACGAAGCTTTCTCAGCAGGAGCTAACTTGGCCATGTTGTTTATGTTTGCGATTGAGCAAGAATACGACGAAATCAACCTGATGATTGCGCAGTTCCAACAAACGATGATGCGTGCGCGCTACTCGTCGATTCCTGTCGTGACGGCGGCTCACTCGTTGGCGCTTGGAGGCGGTTGTGAATTAAATTTACATTCCGACAAAGTCGTGGCTCACGCCGAAACGTATATGGGCTTGGTAGAACTCGGAGTAGGGTTGATTCCTGCGGGAGGTGGTACCAAAGAAATGGCCCTTCGCTGCTCGGATTTATATAAAACGGGCGACCCTGAGTTAAACATTTTACAAACGGCCTTTATGAACATCGCCCAAGCGAAGGTTTCGACCTCGGCACAGGAGGCAGTGGAAATGAATTACATCAAAGCCGACCGCGATCAAATTGTGCTCAATCGCAGCCGCTTGATTGCCGAAGCCAAACAAGCAGCGGTGGATTTAGCAGAAAACGGTTACACGCAACCGAAACACCGCACCGACATCAAAGTGCAAGGTAAAACGGGCTTGGCTTTGTTTAAAGCAGGAATCGGAAGTATGCGCATGGCAAATTACATCTCTGACCACGACGCCAAAATCGCCGATAAGTTGGCCTACGTCATTTGCGGGGGCGATTTGAGTTATCCACAAAACGTGACCGAGCAATACCTTCTCGACCTAGAGCGCGAAGCTTTCTTATCGTTGACGGGCGAAAAGAAAACGTTAGAACGTATTCAAGGACTACTTACGGGTGGAAAACCTCCTCGGAACTAATTGTTAAGTAGTTGCGCATAAATTTTAGTGTATTTGTAGTTTATATCGCTTCGGAGAAGCACAACCTTTGTAGTAGTAGTAAAGAGGGCCATCTATAAAACCCTTTTGCTTCGGAGAAGCATAACTTGATGCTTTGTTATGCTTCTCCGAAGCAAAAACTAAAAAACCACCTGCTGTTACTACAAATGTTGAGCCTCTACTGAGGCTACTTTGAATTACCCTAGAACTTTTGCTTTATTACTTAATGCACCTAAAAGCTTTTGCTAACAAAAAGCCCCTCCAAGTTTTTGAAACTTGGAGGGGCTAATTAGGGGGCGCCCAGCCTTGGAAGGACTAAAAAGGCAAACCTTCAATTCTTGCTTACCGCAAATCAATCACCTCTACTCCTTTGTATTTTGAAGCGTCGAAGGCAAATGACTTATCATCGACTTTTACGTTTGGCACAAAACTATCTACCTTAAAACCAAGGCGTTGTCCGCTACGCTGAAAAATTTTCCAGCTTTTCACCGACTTGTCTTTTTTATCAACTTTGATTTGGAGTTTGGCCACTTTCGAGTCTTTTTTCTCGGGTGTAAGCTCCACTACTTCGTAGGCTTTTCCCGCTTCAGTTACTTCTTCCAAGAAGGTGTATTTATACCCTTTTTTGTAAATCGTATATACCTTCGTTGGGTCAATATCCCCCGCTTCTTTCGGGTCATAGTTATTAACAGTTGCTTCGTTGCTTTCTTTGATGTAGGTAGTCATGGTTTTTCCATCGTTGAAAATCTCTTGACCCGCCATCTTCAAACGAAACTTTGTTCCCTTCACGGTGGCATCCCCTTTTAGAGTCTCTTTCGTTCCTTCATTGATGTATGTAAACGCAACTTTGAACGACGTCATTGTTTTGTACTTATTGCTCATTGCATCCAAAATGGTCGCAGCGCGTTTGTCATTTTGGGCATTTGCGAAAAGGCTCCCCAAAAGAGCCATTGCAACTAGGGCTTTTCTCATTTAATATCTGTTTTTGTTAAAGATGCTATATAGACCGCTTTCCAACGAAAACGTTTAAAACAGCACGCCTATATAACCAAACTTGATTGAGCAAAGTTACAAGAAGTACCGAAGTGTTCAATATTTGTTGGTCGATAGAAGCCTAGCATCCGTCGAGACAAAAAGGCACTACCCCATGTTTTTGAGCATTTGCTCCAGCGTGGAAATGTCGTTTATCAACACTTCACGGGCTTTACTACCTTCAAATGGCCCGACGATTCCTGCGGCTTCGAGTTGATCCATGATACGACCTGCGCGGTTGTATCCCAGTTTTAGTTTCCGCTGAATCAGCGACGTACTTCCTTGCTGACTCACCACAATCACACGTGCGGCATCGTCAAACATCGGGTCGCGATCGGCCAAATCAATCGTTTCTTTGCCTCCTTCATCGTCATCTCCGCTAAATTCAGGCAAATGATAGGCCGAAGGATAGCCACGTTGGCTACCAATAAACTCGCACACTTCGTCGATTTCGTCGGTATCGGCAAAGGCACACTGAAGACGAATCATGTCCGAGCCTGTCGAAAGCAACATATCCCCCATCCCGACGAGCTGTTCCGCCCCTCCCGTATCCAAAATCGTTCGCGAGTCAATTTTTGACGTTACCCTAAACGAAAGACGGGCAGGGAAGTTGGCCTTAATCAAACCCGTAATGACGTTGACCGAAGGCCGCTGAGTGGCTACTACCAAGTGAATCCCAATTGCCCGCGCCAACTGTGCCAAACGAGCAATCGGCTGTTCTACCTCTTTGCCCGCCGTCATCATCAAATCGGCCAACTCGTCAATTACCAAAACGATGTAGGGCAAAAAGCGGTGCCCCTTCTCTGGGCTAAGTTGGCGTTGGGTAAATTTGGCATTGTATTCTTTCACGTTACGAACCCCTGCTTCTTTAAGCAAATCGTAACGCGTATCCATTTCAATACAAAGCGAATTGAGGGTATAAACCACTTTTTTGGTATCCGTAATAATTGCCTCTTCGCTGTTGGGGAGTTTGGCTAAAAAGTGACGTTCGATTTTGTTAAACAGCGTCAATTCTACCTTTTTAGGATCTACTAGCACAAACTTGAGCAAAGCAGGGTGTTTTTTGTAAATCAAGGAAGCCAAAAGGACGTTTAGCCCCACCGATTTCCCTTGACCCGTAGCCCCTGCCATCAACAAGTGGGGCATTTTGGCCAAATCGGTAATAAAAAACTCGTTGGAGATTGTTTTTCCCAACGCCACAGGCAAGTCAAACGAAGTCTCCTGAAATTTCTTACTTGCCAAAACCGACCGAATCGACACCATTTCACGGTTTTTGTTGGGTACTTCAATCCCAATCGTTCCCTTCCCAGGCATCGGAGCAATGATACGAATCCCCAACGCTGCCAAACTCAATGCAATATCGTCTTCAAGGCTCTTAATTTTAGAGATACGAACCCCTGCTTCTGGAATGATTTCGTACAATGTTACCGTTGGCCCGATGGTTGCTTTGATACTTGCGATGCTGATGCCATAATTAGCCAACGTTTCGACGATGCGGTCTTTGTTGGCTTCCAATTCCTCTGCCGTTACTTTCGACTGTCCTTCGCCTCGGTTGTGTAACAAATCAAGGGTGGGATATTTGTAATTGGCCAAATCCAGCGTTGGGTCATACGGCCCGTGTAACTCCACTAATTCATCCGCTGCTTTGTCAGCATCGGAAAAAGGCACGACTGGAATCTTGGTCGTCGTACCTGAAATTGGCGTATCATCTATTTTATCTTCTTTGGCTGCCACCACTTCGTCGGCATTTTCCACGATAAGGGTCAAATTAGGAGCTGCTTTTGGCGTTTTGGGGGCTGAACTATTTGCCGTAAAATCGACCGTTTGTGCTTTTTCTCCAGGCTCATCCACTGGTTTTGTTTCCACTTTCGGCGAGGCTGTTGGAGCAGGGCGTTCTTTTGGGACAGCGACTTCATCTATTTCGTCTTTCTCCTCCAATACTACCTCAATATCCACGGGTTGAACGCGTTTTTTGATGGGAGTTTCAACCATTTCGGCAAATTCATCAAAAGAAGAAATACCGTGAAAATAAACCATGATAATCCCTAATAAACCCAAGACAACAAACAACCCACCAAAACCAATGTATTTGTTGAGCAGGGCATTGATTTCGTAGCCTATCCCACCACACAAAAAACTAAGCGAGCCAGCCGTATCGGTCTGAAACACGAAGAAGCCAAAAAACAACCCAAGCCACATCAGGTAAATCAATACCAACTGGGTAGTGCGCTGCAAGGGCAACAATTCTCGCCCAAACGAAATTTTCACCCCGATTAGAAACAGTAGAAACGGTAATCCCAAAGCGGCGATTCCAAACCAGCGAAAAATAAAGAAGTGTGAAAGCAAGAGCCCAAAAAAGCCCATGATGTTCTCGGTTTCTTTGACTGATACCCGCATTTTGGTGGTAAAAGCCGAATCGACCACACTTTGGTCGGCCGCGCCTGTGAATAGGTACCAAACAAAAGCACCAAAAATATAAAGCGATAAAAATAACAATACCCAACCCCAAACTTTACGACTACGCGGGCTTGGATTAAAGGGGATTGCCATTTGCCTGCCTCCTCCGCTGGGTGGGGTAGGCGGGGGTGGCGTCGTCCTGCGATCTTGCTTCGACGAATTGGGAGGAATAACGTTTTTGGCCATTAGATACTCGTTGTAGGGTTTCGTTACTAATTCTTTTCGAGTTACTATTTTATCAAAAAATGCTAACGAAGAATAGACATAGTTATTGAGACCGTAGAAAAAAAGCGTTCTACCGTACACAACTCACTCAGTATGAAGGTGTGCTGACGCACAAATGGGGTATGTGAAGCACTAAACGAGGGATTGACAGATGCGCTTTGCCAAGGCGGGGCCTTCATAAATGAAGCCCGTATAAATTTGGACAAGGCTCGCTCCTGCCTCCAATTTTGCTTTGGCGTCTTCGGGGGAAGCAATACCTCCTACTCCGATGACGGGAAAAGCCCGATTGGATTTTTCACAAAGATAACGAATTACCTCAGTAGAACGATGTGTTAGGGGAGCGCCACTTAGCCCTCCAGCCCCAATTTTTTTTACAAACTCATCATCTGTTTTCAAATCGGCACGGCTAATGGTGGTATTTGTGGCAATAACACCAGCTATTTGGGTAGTTGTTACAATCTCAATAATATCATCCAACTGGCTATCGGTCAAATCGGGGGCGATTTTCAACAGAATGGGCTTAGCAGTGAGTGATGAGCGATGAGTGGTGAGAGATGAGTGGCCTGCGAGTTCGTTTGCTCTTTGCTTGAGCGCCGCCAAGATTTTCATCAATGGTTCTTTTTCTTGCAGGTCACGCAAGCCTGGGGTATTGGGTGAGCTCACGTTGACGACGAAGTAATCAACTGTATCATAGAGGGCGTCAAAGCTCTTCAAATAATCGTCGAGGGCGTCTTCGTTAGGAGTGAGTTTGTTTTTACCAATATTTCCACCAATCAAAATCGTCGTTTTCCGCTTCCGAAGGCGTTGGGCAGCGGCGGCAGCTCCGTGGTTGTTGAAACCCATGCGATTAATAATGGCGCGGTCGGGTTTGAGGCGAAACAAGCGCGGTTTATCGTTGCCATCTTGCGGTTTGGGCGTCACCGTACCGATTTCCACAAAACCAAAGCCTAAGCAAGCTAGTTCATCTACCAATTCTGCATTTTTATCAAAACCCGCCGCGAGTCCTACTGGATTTTTAAATTTCAATCCAAACACTTCGCGTTCAAGCGAAGGATGTTCAAAATTGAATAATTGTTTTGAAATAAACGGAACGCCAGGAATTTGAAAGAAAAATTTGAGGGTTCCACAGATAAAATGATGCACTTTTTCGGCATCAAAACGGAAGAGAATCGGAAGGATGAGCCACTTATACATGGCTACAAAGGTAAGGAAAATCAATAGGTTTTTGTCTCCGATTAGCTCAATGTTTTACGCCCTGTTTTCTAAAATCAAGGTTTTGAAAGAAAAATAAACGTATCGCATTGATGTTTTTAAACTTGTTTCCAGCTGCCAACTGTTGATAAACGTTCATATAACCTAATTGTAGATTAGTGTGCGAATTAAAGTTATAAGCCAGCCCGAAAAAAAGTCGATTTTGGTCAAAAACGTTGTAAACGTTGTTTTTGGAAAGATTAATCATCGCTTCATTGTTAAGTTGTGCTGATAACGTTTTAGCGACGATTCCTTTTTTACTCAAAGGGATTGTGAGCATAAAATTGTATCGGATTCGTTCATCAAAACGGTACCCTTCGGCCAATTCGTTGTCGTTTTTGATTTTTCGACGAAAACGCTCTTCCAAACGAACCCACTGCATCGTACGAATTTTTCCGTAGCGAGTATGCCATTGCAATTGATGCCAAATTCGATGTTCGGGCTGAGACACGTTGGCGTGGCCTTCTTCGGGAAAGTGATTGATAAAGGCGTAGCCGTTGGTTAATTTTAAATCATCGTTAAAATAATACATCAACCCCAAGCGAATGATGCCTTTGGAGGGCTCTTTGACAAAATGCTCCGTCGTTCTAAAGTGGAAGTCGCCCCAAACACCCCATTTATTAGAAAAACGTGTTTGATTAAAATATCCTACCCATACTTGTTGTTCGTCGGTGGTCTGACGGGCATTCTGAGCAAATAATGACGTGCTAATCAAGCACATGAGAAGAAGTTGTTTCATTTGGATTAGAAGTAAATTTTAACCACAAAGCCGATGGCAGCGGCCACAAGAATGATGTACGGTTCCTGAATTTTTTTGCTGTAAATAAGGGTCAATGCGGCCACAAGTGCTAACAATGCCGTTGGAATATCCACAATACTACGGAGCCCAATCACCCCCACAGCCCCTACTAATGCCCCCACTACCGCCGCGGTGATACCATCCACAAAAGCTTTAATAGACGCGTTTTTGGCAATTTTTTGAAAATAAGGAGCAGGTAATACTGTGAATAAATAACACGGTAAGAAAGTAGCCAATGCGGCGACTGTTGCTCCCCAAAAGCCACTGACCAAATAACCAATGAAACCGACCGTAATGACTACAGGCCCAGGGGTAATCATCGCTACCGCTACTGCATCAACAAACTGCTGCTCTGTAAGCCAACCGTACTGTTGGACCACTCCCGCATGTAGAAA
This sequence comes from Runella sp. SP2, assembly GCF_003711225.1. NCBI lineage: Bacteria > Pseudomonadati > Bacteroidota > Cytophagia > Cytophagales > Spirosomataceae > Runella > Runella sp. SP2. Next base: position 5,784,214 of record NZ_CP031030.1, read on the forward strand.
AGGGACAATTGCTAACCCACTGCCAAATACAAATGCCCCAGCTTCTCCAAAAAAAAGCGCAATTTTCCACAACAAAGCAGCATCATACTCCCAAAAACCCATTTGCAGCAGTAATAGGCTATTGGAGGTTTTGAAAAAAGACTTAGGAGGTGCCTTGGCCAACATATACACCAAGCCAGCTACTACAAACAATCCTGCGTTTTCCTTTTTAGTAATAACCGTAATAATACAAGCCACAACAAAAAACAACCAGAGCAACCAATTGTTTTTCAATGACGTAAGCGAAAATTTTCCGATGGATTTTTGAGTAAGTTTATACGAACTTACCGCAATAATGCCGATAACTGCGGCCCCTACCCCATAGAAAACCGCTTGCATCCAAGGCAGTCCACCAAATTGTTGATAGGCCATTCCGAGCAAGACGACCATTAAAAACGAAGGTAAAATAAACGCGCCACCTACCAAGGTAGCTCCCAGTACGCCATAGTGGACAAACCCCAAATAAATGCCCAATTGCGCCGCCAACGGCCCAGGCGCAAGTTGAGCTAATGCCAAACCATTCTTGTATTCTTCTTCCGAAATCCACTGGCGTTTTTCTACCAAATCTTTGTGCATATAGCCCACTAACGCCACTGGCCCTCCAAACCCCGAATAGCCCAATTTTAGGAAATAAAGGGTGAGCTCTTTTAACGAATATTGATTAGCCATTGTCCATTGATTTTTCGGACAAAGTTTCTACCATTTGGGGCTGGAAAATAGAACAGAACTGACCTTTTGTATATTTTTTACTTTTTTGTTTTTCGATACAAAGAAGGATTGACACCAATTATTTTTTTGAAAATACGGGTAAAATGGCTTTGGTCAGAAAACCCCGTTAAGTACGCAATCTCCGTCAGGGTATGGTCAGAGTTTTCTAACAAATCAAGGGCTTTTTCGATACGAAGCTTTCGGATATAATCGCCGTAGCTAACATTTTCAAAGTACTTCGAAAACTCCCTAGACAGGTACGCAGGGTTAATGTCTAATTCTTTGGAAATATCTTTTAGTGACAACTGGGTATCAATCTGGTCCTGAATCATCTCTTTCAGAGCAATCGCCCACGCTGGTTTTCGTCTCGAAGGATTTCGCTCCAATGCTTTTTGCATCGCACTTACCAATAAATCTTCAAACGGCGTTTGTAAATGCTTACTTCTATACAGATGAGTCGCCCAAGTGTACAGTGCGTCATAGATAACCATTCCTTGTTCTAGTAAAGCGTGGTCATCTTTTATGTTATAGGCAAGTCCAGCCGAAATTGCCCACAACCCTGCTGCTTCGGGCGCAAAATCATGTCGGTCGGTATCAGCACCTCTGACAATGCCCGCCATGATTTGCAGCGCATCGTCTTCAATGCCGTATTTTTCGAGAAGTGCATCAAACGTACACTTATCACCGTAATGCGTTAGTTCTACATTCGGAACATCAAAAGGAATGGCCTTCACCTTTTCGCCATGGGTAATCACCTCGTCGAAAGGCACAAAAATAAACTCAGCATCCTCGTCAATAAATTTTCGTATAAGCCACGGACAGGCGATACGGTCAATTTTGGGGCGTTCACGGGTTATCCATTTCATTAGAGCCAACGCAATTAGGATAAAAAATATACTAAAAAGCCTGCCCCTTAGTGCAAAGGGCAGGCCAAATATAATTCACTCTTGGTTGTTTAACTAGAAAATACCGATGTAGTGGTTTCCTGCTTTATTCACCAGTTTTGCCCCTTTGGTAACGACTCCTGTTTTGCTATTGAAAATATAGATATTTCCATCTTTGCCCGTTGGCGTTACTGCCACATACACCTCATCGCCACTCACCAAAATACCTTGGTATTGGGCAAAGTTGAGATCAGCATCGTACTCTATATTTACTTTGGTGGCAGTTTTAGCATTCAAGTCCACCCGGGCAATGTAGCCTTGTTCGGTACCATCGTGGGTATAAAGTACGTACGCAATCCCATTGCCAGCATACTTCCAGCTGTCCACATACGAACCTTTTACGCCTAATGCCGCATCCAAACTAAACACGTACGAATTGTCGTATTCGTTATTTTGGTTAATCCGCAAAATATGCGACCCTTTGCTATCTCTTTGGGTAGCTTGGTAAATGTTGCCATCTTCTGACACAAACGCATTCGGGCTACGGTAGCCGCTGTTGTCGCCATTGCTTACAGTCGAAGTAATGACTTTAGGGTTTTCTAACGATGGGTAGTCAACCACCACCGATTTACTTCCTAAGCGGTCGAAAGTACTTTCGATAGTGCCCGTCGCAGGGTTATACTTACGCATCCACGTGCCGATGATGAGTTTATTTTGTGCTTTGTTGAGTACTGGAGCATCTAAGCGAAAAATAGTATGACCTTTCAATTCCTCTTCCGCCGATAGCGGAATCTCGTATTGTTTGTATCCATTGATAAGTACTTTTTGCAAATCAAGCGCCAATACGGTGGCCGTACCTCGATAGTAGGCAAAGGGTTTGGTTTTATCCGTCGCGTTATTGGCTACGATACTAGCCACGTTTACTGCGATACCTGTTTTATCACCATCAAACAACTTAGACCAGCGTGGTGTGGTTGTCGCATATTGAGAAATATTGACCGTAACGTCTTCTTGGGTGTAACTTCCTGAACCATTGACTTTATAGCGCGCAAACTCCCCTCCGTTATCTCCCGAATAGGCAATATTAAACAACGTTGTGCCATCTTCCGATGCTTGTAAACGAGCGGTTCTGGTTGATTTTACTGGAAATCCATTGTCATAAACACTGATGGAAAAATTGGGATTTTTGGCATCAGCCTTGTTTACTGAATATACCATCGTTCCGCCGTTTCCATCACCCGCTGTTGTTCCCATGAGTGCCCCAGCCACAGTTATCCAACGCTCTTTTGAGGTTTCATCAGGTTCAACCGTCCCGCTTCCTGCATTTTCACAACTCGTAATGGTGAATGCCGCGATAACCGACGTACAAACTAAAACGTTTCTTAGTTGTCGTTTCATTGTGGATAAATTAAATGTTAGAAATTATTAATCAAATAGTTAAGCTTCAAATAAAAGGCCCGACCAGGTTTCTGTACCGCAAAGTTGTCGTAGGCTTGTTGGTCAAATACATTTTTGACGTCGGCACTTACCACAAATTTGTTTTGAGGAAAAGAATAACTCACACCCAAGTCTTGTATGTACTGGCGTGGCGTCCGAAAATCGTCCAAAATCAACCAAGTAGTGTAAAATCGTTCTACAAAACGAAACCCATAATAGAGATTGAGCGCTGATTTCTTTTTGAACAAATCCTTTATCGTGTATTGAACATTGGCGTTGGTCGTCCAGTACGGCTCGTTGGGGAGCTGTCGGTTGTAGTAATCATATTCTCGGCCATTGGCATCATATTGCACATTAAATACCGAGTTAAACTTCGACATGTTCACATCCACCCGCAGGTTGTTATCAAAAGAATAATGAAGGTCAGCTTCAAAACCAATCGCCTTGTTTTTTCCCAAGTTTTCAAAAGGATTGGTTTGCAGGGCGTCATTTACGCGTGGGTTGATGCGCTGCACAATTTTATCGCGGGTATCACGGATAAAGCCCGAAACTGTGAAAGAGTAGCGGTGCTTTCCTGCATAAAAATTTCCTGCGTTTAGGCCGAGATTGTAATTGTAGCTTACTTCAGGACGAATCCCGAAGTTCTCGATAATATTTTCACCTGGGCTACCAAACACTTCCCCTTCAGACGGCAAACGCACAGCTTTCTCAGCCGAAGTCAACAGAATAAAACTTGGATGAAGTGTGTATGACATGGCCAATCCATAGCCAGTGTGTTTTTTACTGCTATTGGCACGGTTTTCTTGACGCACATTTTGGCCATCCACCAAGCGCAATACAGGGTCAACTCGGTCGATGCTTTGCTCATAAAATTTGGCAAAAAGATTGCTTTTCAGCCGATTCTCAAACAACTTAGCCTCGTAGGCTGCTGATGTGATGTTTTTTTGGAGGTTACGCGTTCCGATAAAAGTTCTTTCCAATTCTGAACGCATAAAATCTTGCTCCCGACGGTCGATGGCATAATAAATATGATTCAGCACTAAGCGATGGTTTTTGTTCAAATCATAGTTCAGCCCTGCTCGAAAAGTACTCACATTGCGGTCGATGTGCAGGATGGTTGGAGCTGCCTGTTGGGCACCCGTTGGGCGCATAATGGGATTTCCGTTCAATCCAACGCTTATTTGGCCATACCAATTGTAGTTCCATTTTACCGTATCGACCACCACTTGCCCGCGTTGGCTATACATGGCATTGACGTTGAACTCTAGCCCTCGGGTCAGGAAGTTTTTCTTGACATAATTGAGACTCACGACATTTGCTTGCGATTCGGTGAAGCGCCCCATGTACGGGATAGACATATACGTCCCATGTTGGACTTCTTTGTAATCGTCGGAGCCATTGTAACCAATCAAAAATTGGTCGGCCCATTTTACATTCATGAAACCCAGCTGAACCTGTCCACCTGTGGAACGATAGGCGTCGTTGAAACGTCGGGCTCTTACGTATTCGTAACGTCCATTGGGTAAAATGTTTCTCACAAATTTCCCCCACACCTCGTAGTCGTTGTCTGAGTAATTGTGAAAGGCCGACGCTTTTACCGTAAAGCCCGTTTTTTCGTTACGGTATGTCCCGTTGAAGTTTGTTTGAAACGTATTAAAAGAGCCGTAAGAAATGGAGGCAGAGAGATTATTCATTGCGCCTTTCTTCAAAATGACATTGATAGCTCCCCCCAAGGCATCATCGGCCAAATGCGCTGGAATCACCCCTTTATAGACTTCTACACGTTCAATCAAGGCAGGCGGAATACTATTTAGGCTAAATGACTCTCCGTAGGTAGAAATCGGGATTCCGTCAATGAACACCCGTACTGAATTTCCCGACATCCCGTTTAGGTTATAATTTACGGCAGAGCCCAATCCGCCATTCTGCCGAACCCGTATTCCTACTGTTCGGTCTAGTAACTCATTGGTTTGGATATTTCGTTGGGCTACTTCTTTGGTTTCAACGACATTCACGGCAAACCCTACAGTCTCGATTTCTTTTTTCTCTGATTTTTGAACGACTCGTACTTCGTTCAGTTCAAAATTTTTGGGTTTAGCAGCAACAGAAAGGGAGGTCTGAGGCTTATTGATTGCCACCTTTACTTGTTGTGGTTCTATTTCGACCGACGTAATAACCAACTCATGCTGCCCGTAAGGCACGTTTTTCAGGACAAAAAAACCATTTTCATCAGCCGCTACCACCACATTGCTTTGTGTCAACTTTACATTGGCGTGTCCCACTCCCCCGTTTTCTTTGGTATAAACACGGCCTTTTAACGTGGCAGTTTGTGCAATAACACCTACAGAAAACAAAACCAGTAGCAGCGAAAGAAGTGGTATTTTCATATTGTTACTTATGGTTATACGCGTTTTTTAATCCGTATTTAACCTTGTTTTAATTTAGATTTAATCTAATTTGATCCACAAAACTAGATTCATTCTAAATAAGAACCAAAATTAATCTCATTACTTTGGCATTTTTCTTTGCAAAATCATATAACTACCTCGCAAAACACATTTCTTGGCACCTTTATGTTTGAGCGAGAAGTGCAGTTGCAACATAAATGGCAAAAGTGTTTGCCTTTTCAATTGGGATACACTTTCTTTGTGGGCAATTTAAAATTAGTCTAAATACACCATGTTAAAATTACTAATTCCAATTTCGTTGCTGTTCGTAAGCCTTTTTTGGAAAGGGATGAGTTCCAAAGAAGAGAATCGTGACATTGTAGTATGTGCTGCCACGCCATTGCTCAATGAAGAAATGAGTCCTGACCGACCCACCAACTTAGTTGTGGACGCTCCTATCGCCTTGGATCCAACCAAGTCTTATACCTTACCAACCTTGACTACCAACAGCAAAGGCGAGGTGGTTTTATATTGGACAGAAAAAGACCCTCAAAACCTCATTTCGCTGTATTTTTCTACTTCAAAAGATGGAAAAACGTTTGGGGAAAAGAAGTTGGTCTTTGCAGATGCAGGTTTAGGAACTGGCCGTTTGATGCGCCCCAAGTTATTATTCAAGAAAAATGGGGATATGGTAGCCGTATTTTCTTACCGTCCAGGTGGAGCAACGCCACCACGAGAAGCACGTTCCGCAACCCCTAGTCACGAAACCAATCATAACAATCACGGTACGCAAGCTGCCCCTCCACAGGCAAGGCCAAAACGTAGTTCAGAAATCAGGTTTACAGTTTCTAAAGACGGCGGAAGTTCATGGACAACCCCAACGTCGGTTGATACCGATACCAGCAAACTCATCCGTGGTTTTTTCGATGCAGTAGTGTTGCCTAATGATGAAATTGCCGTGGCTTACTTGAAAGACGTAAAAGGAAGTACCAAGCACGAAGAACGTGATTTGCGTTTGGCGGTATCAAAAAATGGCGTTTTTCAGGCAGAAAGACTTATTGACCCAGTTGTTTGTGATTGCTGTAATATTAGCATGGTTGTGGACCAATCGGGGGCATTGCACATGGTTTATCGCGACAACAATAACGACGTGCGGGACATGGCGCATATTATCTCAAAAGACAATGGAATGACGTTCTCTGCGCCCAAAATTTTGTACAACGACAAATGGGAAATCAAAGGCTGCCCACATTCAGGTGCCACTTCGGCTTCTACAAAAACCGAACAATACATCACTTGGTTTTCAGGAACGCGCAACGGCCAATCGGGCATTCGTTTGACCAACTCATCGGGTAATTTATTAAAAGTGTTGGATGCCAATGCGAAAAATGCTTCAATCGCTGCCGATGCGAAAACCGCCGTTTGGGTATGGGAGCAGACCTCAGAAGCAGGTACTACCAGCGTTTTTTACAGTAAAGTTGATAACGGAAAGTTGCTTGGCAGCCAATCTGTTAACAACTCCAACAATGGACAAAACGCCAGTAGTTTAGCCTACAATGGCAAAGTACTCATCGCCTACGAAGTTGTCACTGCTGATAAGAAAACAGCCCTCGCATTACAAACCGTTGACTAAAACAAATATGGCTATTTACAAAAAAAGCAAGGCTTGCGGCCTTGCTTTTTTTGTAAGCGAACTTATTTCCAGCCTCCACCCAAAGCACGATATAAGTTAACCGTTGTTTGTTGCTGCTGTTTTTGGGTATTGATAAGCACCAATTTCGCCTGCAACGCATTTTGTTGGGCAAAAAGCACTTCTAAATAAGACGCCCTCCCCGTTCGATACAATTTGCTAGACGTTTCTATTGAGCGAGTTAGCAACATCGCTTCCCGATTTTTAAGGTCAAACATCTGGGCTAAATTGCGTAGGTTGGCCAATTGGTTATTGACTTCAATATACCCATCTAAAATTGTCTTTTGGTAATTATACAACGCCTCAATTTGCACAGCTTGCGCCCCATTGAACTGCGCGACAATGGCTGAACGATTGATAATAGGGCCTGCCAAATTTCCTACTACCGAATAAGCCAACGACTGAGGCGTAGTCACCAAAAATTTCGGATTAAATGCCTGTAACCCCAACATTCCCGTTAAGCTAAGCGATGGAAAGAAGGCTGCCCTCGCTGCTAGTAAGTCGGCTTTAGTTGCCATAAGTTCTAACTCAGCCGCTCGAATGTCGGGACGGTTTTTGAGTAATTCTGACGGCATTCCCGTTTGAATCTGGGTCGCGACCGCTCGCGATAGTTGGGTTTTATCCCGAATAATTGGCTGGGGAAAGCGCCCCAACAGTCCATGAATGACATTTTCGGTCTCAGTAATTGCCTGTACTATAGCTACTTCTGTGTGTTGACTATTCAGAAGTTGGGCTTCAAACTGTTCTACGGCCAGTTCGTTGGCTACTCCTGCTTGTTTTTGCACTTTTACAATTTTAAGGGCTTCTTCCTGTAAACCAATGGTTTGCCGAACAATTTCTCGCTCGTTGTCAAGTGCCAACAAATCATAATAAGCATTGGCAACGCCCGCCACCAAATTGGTCGTAATCCAATTTTTTGCTTCGACACTTGCCAAATACCGCGCCAAGGCAGCTTCTCGTTGCGTGCGAAGTTTTTTCCAAATATCCACTTCCCACGAGGCCGTCAAGCCTACAAAAAAATCAGGAAGGTGAGTTGGAACAGCTTTCCCCTCCACAATGTCGGTCGTGGCGTTTCCCGCGCCATCCATTGTATATAGTCCAAAACGGCGCAGGGCCGTTGAGCCTCCTCCCCAAACCGTTGGTCTAAGCAATCCTTCCGTTGCTCTCACGTTGGAACGCGCCATCTCAATCCGTTGAATGGCGGTTAGAGCATCAAAGTTATTGACCAACGCTGTTTCAATCAGCGCCGTCAACGTACTGTCTTGAAAATAGTCTCGCCATTGAATCTGGGCGCTGTTTGCGGTATCTGTGTTACTTTCAAATGTGGCAGGAAGCGGTTCAAATTCGCGTTGGGTAGCCATAGGAGGCACTTTACATCCTGCAATAATTCCTCCCAACAGCAGGATGACTAGCAGATTTCTTGGTTTTATATCCATTTTTTTAGGCGCTCTTCGGTGAGTGGTTTTTCTTCTTTTTGGGTAGTTTTTTTCAATTTTTCGGCCAATGTTCCAAAAATGACGTACAGTCCAGGAATGACAATCACGCCAAAAACAGTCCCAAACAGCATTCCTCCTGCGGCTGCCGTACCGATGGTACGGTTGCCAATAGCTCCCGCACCCGTCGCAAACATCAGCGGTAATAATCCCGCGATAAACGCAAAGGATGTCATCAAAATGGGCCGAAGGCGCACTTTGGCACTCTCAATTGCGGCCTCAACCACCGTCGCACCTTCGCGGTGACGAAGCGTTGCAAATTCTACAATTAGAATGGCATTTTTTCCCAACAACCCAATGAGCATCACCATCGCGATTTGGGCATAAATGTTGTTCTCTAACCCCAAAAAGTGGAGAAATAAGAACGTCCCAAAAATCCCAGTTGGAAGCGAAAACACGACAGGAAGCGGCAACAAGAAGCTTTCGTACTGAGCCGATAACAACAAATACACGAACAGCAAACAAATGGCAAAGATATAAACGGCTTGGTTGCCCGTTTCCACTTCGTCGCGGCTAATCCCCGCCCAGTCAATGTCATAACCCGTTGGGAGTTTTTCGCGTGCCGTTGCCTGCACGGCTTCAATGGCGCTGCCACTACTGTAGCCTTCTGCGGGTTCGCCGTTCAGCTCTGCCGAGGGGTACATGTTGTAACGGGTTACCTGATCAACCCCATATACCCGTTCGATACGCACAAAGGCCGACAAAGGCACCATTTCTCCTTTGTTATTCTTCACGTATAGGTTGAGGATGTCTTCGGGCTTGGCTCGGTATTGCGGAAGTGCCTGTACCATTACTTTGTACATTTGGCCGTACTTGATGAAGTTGGTGGCATATTCACTTCCCAGTAGGGTCTGGAGTGCGCCCATCGCTTTGTTGATGGTCACTTCTTTTTGCGCCGCTTTGTCTTCATCAATGTGCAAAAGGTATTGGGGAAAACTCGCGTCAAAAATGGTAAATGCCGATGCGATTTCGGGGCGGGCTTTGAGGTCTTTGATAAACTGCGTGACGACGGCTTCCATCGCTTTGAAGTCGCCACTCCCCGTTTTATCTAACAAACGTAATTCAAACCCACTAGCATTGCCATAACCAGGCACGGCAGGCGGTGGAAAATACTCAAGGCGGGCGTCTTTGATGTGTTGGGTACGCTCAGTAACTTGTTCAATTACTTCGTCCACCGTTTCTTTGCGACTTTCCCAGTCTTTGAGGTTAATTAAGCACGTACCGTAGGTAGCTCCTGTCCCGTCCGAAAGGATATTGGTACCTGCCAACGTAGAAATCGACTCGACCGATTCGAGGCTTTGGCACGCTCGCTGCACCTCATCGACCACGGCTTTGGTACGTTCGAGGGTGGAACCCGACGGCGTGGTAATACTCACGTAAAAAGTACCTTGGTCTTCGTTGGGAATAAAACCTGACGGAATTAATTTCCCCAAAATACCCGTCCCAGCGCAAAACGCCAGCAATATCCCCAACGTAACCACTCGGCGGTTGACGATGACCGAAAGTAGGCGTTGGTATTGACTCGACAACCCTTCGTACCAACGGTTGAACCCCGCAAAAAAGCGAGCTAAGAATCCTTGATTGGAATGTTCGCCGTGGGTATTTTTCAAAAACAAGCCACAAAGCGCAGGCGTCAGCGTCAAGGCACTTACCCCCGAGAGCACAATCGCGATGGCCATCGTTAGAGAAAATTGTTTGTAGAAAATTCCCACAGGGCCCGTCATAAACGAAGTGGGTACAAACACCGCCGACATGACCAACGTAATGGCAATAATGGCTCCACTGATTTCTTTCATAGCTTTTTCGGTGGCTTTTCGGGGAGAATATTTTCCCGTTTCTAGCTTTGCATGAACCGCCTCCACGACCACAATGGCGTCGTCAATCACAATTCCGATGGCCAATACCAGCGCAAATAACGTGATGAGGTTGAGCGAAAACCCAAACAACTGCATAAAGAAAAACGTCCCTACCAACGACACAGGCACCGTAACGGTAGGAATGAGCGTAGAGCGAACGTCTTGCAAAAACAAAAACACCACCAAAGCCACCAAAATAAAGGCTTCAATCAGGGTCTTGATCACTTCGTGGACGGACGCATCCAAAAAGCGAGACACGTCGTAGCTAAGTTCATAGTCCATTCCTTTCAAGAAAACGCGTTCTTTGATGGTCGCCATTCGTTCTTTCACTTGGGCAATCACCTCACTGGCATTCGAGCCTGGGAGTTGTTTGAGCATGATGGCCGCCGTAGGACGACCGTTGATTTTGGCTTCTACGTCAAAATACGTCGTTCCAAACTCTACATCGGCGACGTCTTTGATGCGCAAAATCTGCCCATCGGCATTAGACTTGATAGGAATGTTCTCGTACTTTTCGGGCGTGTTGTACTTGCCGCCGTACTTGATGACATACTGCAATGCCTGCGGGGTTTTGTCGTTGCTCTCCCCTACTTTTCCTGGAGCAGCTTCCACGTTTTGTTCTTCCAATGCCTCCAGTACGTCTTCCGTAGAAATGGCATAATTGAGCATTTTGTCGGGTTTGAGCCAAATACGCATGGCGTACTCGCGCGCCCCCAAAATATCGGCGTACCCTACGCCTTTTACCCGCTTGAGTTCGGCCAATACATTGATGTCCGCAAAATTGTAGAGGAATTTTTCTTCCATCGTGCTGTCCTTGCTATAGATGTTGAGGTACATCAACATGGCATTTTCCTCTTTGGCTATTTTTACGCCGTTCCGAATCACCTCTGCGGGAAGTTCCCCCATCACGGCAGCTACGCGGTTTTGGACGTTGACCGCCGCCACGTCGGGATCGGTGCCTACTTCAAAAATGACTTGTACTACGCCCACTCCATCGTTTCCTGCGTCCGACGACATGTATTTCATTCCTGGTACGCCATTAATGGCCCGTTCAATCGGAACGAGGGCAGCTTTTGTAACCGTTTCAGCGTTGGCTCCCGTGTATTCGACGGTTACGTTTACTTCGGGCGGGGCAATGCTCGGGAACTGCGTCATGGGCAGTCGGGTGAGCATCAATAAACCCAGTAGTGTGATAATCATGGCGATGACTACCGACAGTACGGGTCGATGTATGAATTGATTAAACATGAATTTTTTGGTTTGAATTGTGCGCTATTTCTGTCCCATACCTGCCATTACCTGACGCATCGGCATCAACTTTGGCGAAACTAAATCGCCATCAGTCACTCGCTGAATGCCTTCGTACAACACCTTATCCGTTGTCGTTAATCCCGCCCCTATTACATAGAGTTGCGGCAACCGCTGGGTGATTTGTACATTACGCTGGCTGACTTTGTTTTCAGCGTCAAGCACATAGACACAGTTTCGGTCTTGCACCTCAAACACTGATTTTTGAGGGATAATCAACGCATTTTTAAGCGAGTTGGTGAGTTGCACTTTTCCACTCGCTCCGTTTTTTAGCACCTGTTTAGGGTTCGGGAATTTGGCACGAAAGGCTATCGTCCCCGTGCTTTTATCAAACTGGCTATCAACGGTTTCGATGACGCCCGTTTGGGAATAGGGCTGACCGTTGGCCAACAGTAGCTTGACTGAGCGACGTCGGCCGACCTCGTTTTGCTCCGTAAAATCCAAGTATTCTTTTTCGGTGACGTTGAAATAGGCAAATACATCTTGGTTGTTGGACAGGGTAGTCAGCAGCGTACCTTCGTCCACCAAACTCCCCGTTTTGTTAGGAATACGCCCAATGACGCCGCTAAAGGGGGCTTTGATTTCGGTAAGCGACAATTGCAGTTGGGCATTGGCCACATCCGATTCCGTTTCTTCGATTTTGGCTTTGAGGGTTTCGAGCTTCGACTCCACGATGTCCAATTCAGATTTCGAGACCACGTTTTGTTCTACGAGGAGGCGGGTGTTTTTTATTTCGAGGGCCAATGTTTTTGCTTCCGCTTGGGAACTTCTGAGGATGGCTTGTGCTTTGTTAAGCTCTTGGCGGTACGCTTGACTTCCTAGTCGAAATAGCGTTTGACCCGCCCGTACAGGTTTGCCTTCGTCCACCAATACCGCTTCGATGTACCCGCCGATTTTGCTTCTCAATTCCACATTTTGGAGCGAAGCAATGGAGGCTACGTACTCTTGGGTGTAAGTTGTGTCAATGATAATAGGCTGGGTAACAGGCAATATTTCTTGGGTAGCTTGTGCAGTTTTTGTCTCTTTGGTGCACGACCAAAGCATTATTAGGCAGGTAGAAATACCCGCCAACACTACGAATGGTTTCATAATAGTTGGATAAAAAGCACAACCGAGCGTAGCTTTTGGAGCTATGCTTTTGTGTTGTTAAAAATTAAGAAAATGACTTAACTCAGTCGAATGACTAGCTAGTTGATAAAGGGCTTTACCCAAGCCTGTTTTTGGGTGGAGGTGGCACAATTTCGGGGTGAAATTGTGAAGCATAGGTATCTCGATAATGGATTGGGCGCTCCGCCGAAGGTAGCACATCTTCGGTCGTGGTCAGCGAGAATACACTAATGGGCTGACAGTAAAAAAGAATTTTGGCGATAGAGATACTCCCACCGTCTTCGGTATCATGTTCGTCTTGTTCGGGAATGATGTTATCAAACCCCAAAATGTGTTCAATCACCAACTCCGCCACACTTTCAATGTCGTTATAACTTAGGTTTTCGGGAACGTGGTCAGGTTGAGCGTCAGGAGAGTCAATGCTACAGTTAAGGATGTGCAATGCCATAAACACCCAAACGATTCGAGAAAGAATATGTTTACGGAGAATAGACATCGGTTGTTTTTGGTAGCAGACAGTTAAGTCAAGCGTGTTTTTACAAAAAAAGTTCGTTTTCTAACCTAAAACACCTGCTGACGATGAGGTAAATTTAAGCGAAAACCGACAGTGGCTAAGTTGGTTTTGAGGTTTATCGAAGCCGCTGGACTTACTTGGTTACGAAACATGAGTCTTCCATCAATGAAGAAATTGTGTTTGAGCATGTACGATGCCCGCACATCCGAAAAAGTAACATCGACGGGTGTGCCTTGGCCTATATAAGTACCTGTTTCACGAGGAGCATCCTTTAAATAATCACGATAAATATTTCCCCCCCAATTGCGTTCATCGATATCTATTCCTTTGTTAGACCTTGAAAAAGTTCCGTAAAAAGTAAGTCGGCGAGTCGGTTGATAACGAGCAATACCAAGTACTTCCCAAAAATTTGCCCCCAGTGGGTGTGCTAATGACAAATCGTTGTGAACATAATTGGTATAACCCGTAAAATGTGAATATGTATAAGGGCGTGCTAGGTTCAGTTCAACTTGTAAATCTAAATTGGGTATTCCTAGAAAATCAACGTGCTTTACACCTGCTTGAAAAGCGTATTTTTTATTCATAGAGCCTTTTTTGCCAAAATAATCGGAGGTTTTAAACTCATCCAACATGAATTGGCTATAAAAACTGAAACGTTTTAAGAAATTCCATTTTATGTCAAGCCCTAATAAGGCGTTGTCGGCGCTTCCAAGATAGTTTTCTAGGTAGCGATAAAAAATAATGGGATTCAGATAATGGGGGTCAAAAACTTTGTTATCACGTCCAAACATTTCTGCTTCAAAAATCCCGATGTTAAAGTTTCGACCAAGATTAATACTCAGATGATGAATCGCCGCATATTTTTTATTGATGGGCACATCTTTTCCTCGGTTATCGGTATAATAAAGCATACCGCACCATAGGTTGGTGTATTGAAATTTCCCCAACTGAGTTGTCATTCTCAAAAATAAGTAAGGTGAGCTCCAATCTGAGAGAATCATCGAACGATACCCATTCCCGATAAAGTTTCTATCATGCCCAAATTGTATATTAATCTGCTTAATTGGGTTAAAGGTAATATACCCCCTTGCAGACATAAAATCCATTCCCTTGGTACTGAAACTCTTTACATTACCCTCGCCAGGTAAAAGATACACAGGAAAACTTGGATAAATTTCTCGTGCGCTTAGTGTAAAATTCCGCACATACTGCGGAAACATCGCTTGCGTATCAGTCACATAGGTATAAAAGCCCAGCTTTTTACCTATGTTTCCCCGCAATTCCACCCCGCGCGCTGTTAGCCATAGATAGTCTTTTGAATTGTTTTCACTTCCCAAAATCAAATGCGTGACGGGGCTGAGGTGCAGGTCGAAGTTTTTGTTCTGAACGTAGTAAAAATCAGAAGGCTTTCGATAAAAACGCTTCCACAACGTTTTTTTGCTCATGGGTGTTTGGTCCGCCGACCACTCCCAGCTGTCTTGGCGCAAATAATCTAAGTTAAAGAAATCAATGTCGTTGAGTGGCATCGTACGGTCTGCCTTGATGCTGTCCAAGAAGCTTATCACCGCCGAACGCTGAAAAGGTTTTACCCCAATGTGAAAATCTTCGTTCAGTCGCCCACGACGAATTTCGTACCGATCAATCAGATGGTAGTAATCGTCATTGAGCGGGATGTATTGTGATTGGGCTACCGCATTTTGCAGGAAAAAACACCAACAAACAATCAACGTATAAATTCTAAATTGCATAGCGTTAGTTATCACTTGGGCAAATTAAGCTAATTTTGCCGTTCTGAGCGTAGTATAGGTACGCTCAAAAACCAAAAAAGATTATCCTCTTGAGCAAAGTTTCCACTTCAGTCTATTTTCCTAACCTCAACGGGGTTCGTTTTATTGCCGCCTTTTCGGTTTTGATTCACCACATTGAACAAGTGAAAGAGGTTTTCAAAGTTCCGAATTTTTACGACAATCACCTCATTAAGAGCATGGGGAAATTAGGTGTCGATTTATTTTTCGTACTTAGTGGCTTTCTTATCACCTATTTGTTGCTGCACGAAAAAGGCCGATTTGGGTTTATTAACACCCGTAACTTCTATATAAGACGGATTTTACGGATTTGGCCACTCTATTTTCTGATTGTGCTGCTTTCGTTTTTCGTTTTTCCTCAAATTTCCCTTTTTGTACCACCCAACAACGAGGCTTCGTTCATGACGCAAAACGTTTTTCGGCGATTGTCGCTTTTCTTGCTCGTTTTGCCCAACATCGGTTTTATTCTCTACAACGCTCCCTACTTAGCGGCTCAAACCTGGTCTATTGGCGTCGAGGAGCAATTTTACTACCTATGGCCTTGGATTGTCAAAGACTTTAGCTGGAAACGCCTCATCATCACTGTCTTTATCTTTTGTTTCGGCACCTTCGCCGTTTTTTACATTTATTACCATTGGGTTGGTCATACGCAATATGCAAACAACGTGCCTGAAATTACACGTTTCTTTTTCAGTCAGTTTCGAATCATTACCTTGATGACGGGCGGACTGTGTGCGGCCTTGGTGTATTATAAGAAAGAAAACTTACTACGACAACTTTACCGTAAAGATGTGCAGTGGGCCGTGTATGCAGTTTTAGCAATTTGCCTCATCACGGGGGTTCACGTGAGCAGCCTTAATTTGGAGTTTTACGGACTGTTTTTTGGTTATTTTATCCTCAACGTATCGAGTAATCCCGCCTCCATTGTCAACTTAGAATACAACTGGATTTCGTATTTGGGCAAGATTTCGTACGGGATTTATATTTACCAAACGGCTTTTATCGTCGCTAGTGTCCACCTCATTCAATGGACGTTTGGGGATTCTCTTTCTACGCTTACCTTCAACTTACTACTTTACCCGCTTTCAGCATTGCTCACCATTGGCGTATCGGCCTTGTCTTACCGCTACTTTGAAACGCCGTTTTTAACATTTAAGAATCGTTTCAGCAAGCACTAAGGTACTTTTCATCAACAATTGGCTAGGTTTGTGTAAAATTTTACCCGCAGATAGACGCAGATTTAAAGTCGCAGACGGACGCAGACCGATATAATTCTGTGCAGATCTGCGCTTGTATTAGTCAGCGGGTCTCTGCGGGTAAAATAAATGAAAGTATTTTAACTTCAGTGTGCAGAGGGTTGCTCACAACCCGACCGAAGACGTACATCTTACTTCACTTCGGTCACAATAGAGCTACTGAGGCGGAGGAGTTCGATTTCGGCGAGTTTGACGTTGAAAGCCGCTTCAATCAAGCGTGATTCCGTGGCAACGGCATTGCGTTGCGCTTCGCGGAATTCGATGGCCGTTGAATTTCCAAATTTGTAGCGTTCAAAGGCCAAATCCACGTTTTGGCGCGCGATTTTTAGGTTTTTCTCCTCAAAACCAAACAATTGAAGACTGTTTTGGTAGCTGTTGTACGTACGCTCAAGGGCCGACAACAACTGGTTTTTCAAATCGGCTTCTTGGTATTCAGTAATGATGGTGTTGACTTTGGCGTTTTGCTCGCGGCGACGTTGGTTATAACCGTCATAAATCGGCACATTCAGGCGCAATCCGTAGTTCAACACCCGTGACTGTCCTTTTTGAGGACCAAAACCCACTTCGTTGTTGAATGACGTGTATGTATAACCCGTCACCAAGTCCACCTGCGGGTATTTGGTTGATTTGACTTCTTTTTCGTTGATTTTGGCCAAGGTACGGCTTTGAGCTGCCGCCAACAAATTGGGGTTTTCGGTCAGTTTTTGCTTCAAATCAGCCAAGGACAAATCATTACGAAAAACGATGGTATCCATGACCGCAAACTTGGTTTCAAAATCGCGGAACAGCAAGGCGTTAAGGTTTACATTGGCATTTTGAATCACCTGCTGCTGCGCCAACACCGCCGCTTGGTCTTGGTTGTAATCCACCTGCGCGGCCAAATATTCCGATTTTGACGTTGTTCCTACTTCATAATTTGCTTTGGCAAGTTCTTGGCGCGTTGCCGAAATATCCAACGCATTTTGGAGTGCTTTGAGGCGTTGTTTTTGGCGAATGATTTCGTAATACGCATTGGCCACTTGCGAAACGGTGTTCTGAATCGCTATTTGGACGTTGGTTTTACCCAATTTCTCAAACTCTTTCAAACGGTCGGCGGCGGCAAACATCCCCATTCCGTCGTAGAGCGTCCACACCATAGTTACCCCCGCGTTGTTGTTGCGGTTATCAATTCCGCTCTGCACCAACGGCTCACGAATATTGTTAAAAAACGACTGGTTGATGCTGTTACGCGTAAAGTTTTGGAGAGCCGTTCCCGATACGACAGGCAACATCCCCGCGTTTCCTCGGGTATTGTCATTGTGTGCAATGGCCTCCCGACTTTGGACAACTTTAATAGAATAGCTTTTTTCGAGGGCGGTAGAAACGGCATTTTCGAGCGTCAATAACTCTTGAGAGAACGAATTGAGCGATAAACAAAAAACGATGGAGAACGCAAGAAAAAAGTATTTCATACCAGCAAAAACGAAATTAGTGGGCTTTTATGTAGGGCAAACTGCCATTCTTTCGATAACAGAAATGGCAGAAAGTTCGTTTAATGGATTGCGATAAAACTTTCGCACTGCTTCAAAAATAGCTTTTTAAAGCGTAGCTTTAGGCACAGTTTAACCCTGACACGATGAAAAACTACTTTTACGCGCTCTGTGCCGCCTTTTTAGCGGCATGTTCAGGCCAGAAAAAAGCCGACCTAATTGTTTATAATGCAGCGGTCTATACCGTCGATTCGACCTTTTCCAAAGCCTCCGCTTTTGCCGTTAAAGATGGCAAATTTGTAGCCGTGGGCGATTCGGCCACCGTCTTTTCTCAGTTCCAGTCCGACTCCCTTGTCGATGCCCAAGGCAAACCCGTTTATCCTGGCCTATACGACGCCCACGCCCACTTCTACGGCCTCGGCCAAATGCTCGACCAAGCCGATTTGGTGGGCACGCAGTCGCCCGAAGAAATTATCGAACGCCTCAAAAAATACCAAGCCGAACATCCTGACGCCGTGTGGATTATTGGCCGTGGTTGGGACCAAAACGATTGGCCCATAAAAGAGTTTCCGACCAAAGACATCTTAGACAAAGCATTCCCCAACAACCCAGTCTATTTGACCCGCATCGACGGGCACGCGGGTTGGGTCAATTCCAAAGCTTTACAACTGGCAAAAATCACCGCAGAAACCAAAGCAGAAGGTGGCTTGGTGGTTCTGAAAAATGGACAACCGACGGGTGTGCTCATCGACCGCGCCCAGCAGCTTGTTCGCGCCCTCAATCCTACGCCCAACAAAGAAGATATTACGTCGAAACTCCTAAAAGCGCAGGCGATGTGTTTTCAATACGGCCTCACTAACGTCGGTGACGCGGGGTTGTCGCCTGATGTTATCGACCACATTGATAGCCTTCAGAAAGCAGGAACCCTCAAAATTCGGTTGTATCCGATGGTGAGCGTGAGTCAAGAAAACATCGAAAAGATGCTCAAAAAGGGCATTTATGTCTCTGACCGATTGAACGTTCGTTCGTTTAAGATTTATGCCGATGGCGCGTTGGGTTCGCGCGGGGCTTGTTTGCTCAAACCTTACAGCGACGCCCCCGAAACAACAGGCTTTCTGCTTTTTAGCCCCGCCGAACTTGAAAAATGGATTTCTCAATTGGCCAACAGCGAGTTTCAGGCCAATACGCACTGCATCGGGGATTCTTCTAACCGCTTGATGTTGAACCTCTACGCGAAGTATTTGAAAGGTAAAAATAATCGCCGTTGGCGGATTGAACACTCGCAAATTGTGGATGCTGCCGATGTAACGAAATTTGGCGATTATTCGATCTTACCTTCTGCCCAACCTACGCACGCTACCTCTGACATGTACTGGGCGGGGCAACGTTTGGGCAAAGACCGCGAAAAAAATGGGTATATTTTCAAAACCTTGATGGAGCAAAACCAAAAAATTGCGTTGGGCACCGATTTTCCCGTGGAGGCCGTCTCGCCTTTTTATACTTTTCACTCGGCCGTGTATCGGCAAGATGCCAAAGGCTTTCCTGCGGGAGGCTACCAAGTAGAAAATGCCCTGACGCGTGAACAAACGCTGCGCGGAATGACGATTTGGTCGGCCTACGGTAATTTTGAAGAAAATCGCCTCGGTAGCATCGAATTGGGCAAAGCGGCCGATTTTGTTATCCTAGAAAAAGACTTGATGACCGCCCCCGCCAACGAACTCCGTGAGCTAAAAGTGAACAAAACCTACGTAGCGGGCGAAAAGGTTTTTGAACGAAAATAACAGGCTGGAAGCCTACAAAAAAGGGGTACGAGGTAAAATCTCGTACCCCTTTTTTTTTTATTTTTTGTTAAAATATTGCAATTACAACTACAAACTAAGATATTTGGAGTACTATTTTCAGCGTTATCTCACCCCCCATCTATCTATGCAGCCACGCGACTTTCTATCTCTTATTTTTTATCAAAAAACTACCATTTCAAACCATGAAAACGCTCCAAAAAAAATCACGCCACTGCAAGTCGTTTGCAGTGACAACTCCTAGCTTTTTGAAAAACATTATTTTCTTTCTTTCATTTCTACTCCTTGGGTTTGGGAGTGAACTCAATGCGCAGGAAAGCCCCAAATGGGAAATTGGAACTGATTTACTTTGGTTGGTCGGTAAAAATTCCTTGCCCGATTATTCGCTTTTAGGAAGATATAAGCTTTCTGATAAAAATGCCCTAAGGGCTCGCGTCGGAGTTGCAAAAAGCAATGCTAAAAATACAGTTCCTCGTTTACAAGACAAACAAAATCTATTGTTTCGTGTAGGATATGAGCGTAATAAGCTACTTTCTGATGAGTTGAGTCTCTACTTTGGCGGTGACATTTTATATCAATACAATCATGAATATGTTTTAAATCCTGCTGAAGAATACAAACCATATTATTCCCTTTTATATACTTTAGGTCAGTTTCCATATCCTTTAAAATTGGTTACTAATGAAATGGGGTATGTGGCTTTTGTAGGAATCAAGTATCATTTAACCAATAACCTTTCTGTGTCGATGGAATCAAGCTTTAATCATACTTTTCAAAAAACAAAAGTATATGTTTTGCCATATACTCCAATGGATTTAAGATCTCGAAATGTCAATGTTTGGAATTTACAAATGTCCCCTATTTCCGTCCTAAATTTCAGCTTTCACTTTTAATTCTTGATAGTGCGAGCCTCCTGCTTACCATTCACAGGCTTCTAGCCATCTTCACACAACTGGCTGGAAGCCTGTGAATAAGCGGCACGAGGCACAACCTCGCGCCATCAAGCATTACCAGCGTTTATGATTAGTTATCACTTTTAAAACTGCACCACAATGAATATGCTCTCAAACTACACCTCCAGAAATACCGTTAAGATACTCTTCTTAGGTCTCTCACTCCTGCTTTACTCAATTGTAGTAGTTGCCCAAGATGCTTCAAAGTCTCAGGATGCTGCGCCTTTAGGCCACTCCGCTCGCTTAAAAATAGGAGTGGGGCTAGGATATGGCCACACCAATGTACGGGCTGGAAACTATACGCCTCTTTTGCGACCAACGGCTTCTATTCAATTAAATCAAACTCTTTCTCCCCGAAACCAATTTTTGTACAAACTCACTTATCGTTCTTTTGGTGACAAATACCCTCCCACTTTATTTAATGGGCAGGTTTATCAAGCATACGCCCAATTGGATTTTATAGGTGCATCATTTACGTACTTACGTCCGATAAAATTGGGCCTTCCCTTATTTGTTGGGGCGGGTATTTCGACCGAGCGATTGCTGAAAGATAGAATCAATACCATTTATCCAAACGGCGAACGTATTTCTGTTGCAAGCTACCAAACCTACAAGAAAATGAATCTAGGTGGGCAACTCGTAGGGCAATACCGCCCCAAACTCACCAAGCACTTAGAAACAGTTATTGAAGTAGAGTACGCCTTCGGACTTCTCAATTATTTCAAACCTGTTGCCACCCAAACAACAGGCCGCAAAACCTACTTAAATGGGCTTTTTGTAACTGTAAGTGCTTTGTTTTAGTCTATTATAACCGATAGCGAGAGCATCCTGCTCGTACTTACATTTACAGGCTTCTAGCCATCTTCACCTAACTGGCTGGAAGCCTGCGAATAAGCGGCACGAGGCAAAACCTCGCGCCTCAAGGAGTTTTTTTGAAGATGTAATTTAACCGTTTCAATCGGTCTGCATAACATGCTAAGTACGTGGCTTTGGCAGCATCACTTAACCAAGCGTTTTGAGTCAAAGCCCTTACTTTTTCGTAGTCTTTTTGAAAAAACCGCAATTGTTCACGTACTCTTTTCTCGATAATTCCAAGGCGGGCGCCAAAAACCAAGAAATCATCAAAGGCATAAAAAGCATTGGCTTCGTAGCTATCGGTTTCGTATTCATCCTTAAAAAGTCCATCTTTCAAGGCCATGTCCGAATCGGCGAGATGTAAGCGGGTACAAATCAAGTCGTAAGCTGGGCTTAAAACAAAATCACCATCGAGGGTTTCAAGAATTGAAAAATTTTTGAGGTGGGCATCTCCGTTTGAAAACAGGTAATTGAACAAAATCAATCGAAAAAAACGCTCTATTTCAATCCGATAAGCGGGTAAATAGTCTTTAATCAATTGCGCCATTTCTTCGTAACTTCCTTCGTACTTGTAGTCAGAACCTCGATTTTGCTTCGTTCGTCCCGATAAAGAGGCAAAATCTTCTTGCCGCCATTTTGAGCCATCAGGACGAAAGTCAAAGCGTTTGATGAGCAA
Organism: Runella sp. SP2; assembly: GCF_003711225.1. Classification (NCBI taxonomy): domain Bacteria; kingdom Pseudomonadati; phylum Bacteroidota; class Cytophagia; order Cytophagales; family Spirosomataceae; genus Runella; species Runella sp. SP2. Next base: position 5,806,450 of record NZ_CP031030.1, read on the forward strand.
TGCAGGCTCTCCGTCTTCAAAAAAAATCAATCCATTAGCGGCCGTTGACATACCATATACTTGCTGGGCAATTTGCATTGTCAAGTGCTCATTCGCTGGAATTTCGCGGGCATTGGGTAAATCAGGAGGAATGGGTTTCAGAATGTAGGTGGATGGTTCGTTGGGCTGAGGCAGTCTTAATGCAGTACCATCGAGTACCAACCCATATTTTTCTTGCACTCCCGAAATCGATAGCTGTCTGAACGTTTGCCCAAAAGCCTGAAAGGCAGTCCTTCTAATGTCCTGATGTTTGAATCCCAAGAAAGGCGACACTCGCCTCCCATCGAAAAGTAATTTTCGGGCTTTGGGGCTATAAGCATCAAAACCTGATTGCAAAGTCGATGGACAAACACTTATTTTCATACCTCAACACCCTGGTTTTGCGTTTGTGCTACTATCCGTACGGCTCCAATGGTATCTGTGTGCGCGATGGCCAACAGAAGTCCAAAATCGTCGTTTTCGTCAATTTTTAACAATCGACATTGCAAGGCTCGGTTGTATCCTTCCGACAATAGCCCATAGAAAAAGGGAAATAAATGCGTGGAGCTGAATGCTTGCGACGAAATCGGCAGGGTCAAACTCAAGGCTCGGGCATTGGGCTGGGCAATGTACCTTTCGTCATACTGAAACACATAGCCTTGCGAGGTTTCTGTGAGCGTTCCAACGGCGTCCAAATTGAGATACACGATAGCTTTTCTCATGATTTGATGGTTAACGTAAGTTCTAAACCCAACACATCCCCAATTTTGCTCAGTGTTTCAAAAGAGGGATTGGCAACACCTGTTTCAATGGCAATGACAGTCCGAAGCCCCACCCCCGCTAAGTCTGCTAAATCATTTTGCCGAATGCGCAGCCGTTGCCGCCGTTGCTTGATGACAACTCCTAGTTGAAGCAAGTCCATATTTTTTGCTTTAAAATAGGCAATATACTGCTTATTTATAGTAAATACAAAGTTTGATAACAAACATTTGACTAAAACAGGCAATATGTTGCATACTTAATTTATTACTTACCAAAGGATTGTAATTTCAACTATAAACTAAGATATTTACAGAAGCGACACGAGGCGCAACCAAGCATAATCCATTTATTTTCTATCAAAAACTACCATTTCAAACCATGAAAACGCTCCAAAAAAAATCACGCCACTGCAAGTCGTTTGCAGTGACAACTCCTAGCTTTTTGAAAAACATTATTTTCTTTCTTTCATTTCTACTCCTTGGGTTTGGGAGTGAACTCAAAGCGCAGGAAAGCCCCAAATGGGAAATTGGAACTGATTTACTTTGGTTGGTCGGTAAAAATTCATTGCCCGATTATTCGCTTTTGGGAAGATATAAATTGTCTCAACGAGATGGTTTAAGAGCACGCATTGGACTATCTACTTCTTTTGCTAATAGTTCTATACCTCGTCTTTGGGATAAAGGTAGATACATGGTGCGAATAGGGTATGAACGAAATAAGGTCATTATAGAAGATAGGCTTATTGCGTATTATGGAGCAGATTTCCATTATTCTTACGGAAAAAGCTATATTCTAAATCCTTATGGAGCTGTTCGGAATGTGATATATACCAATGATTTATTAGACGCAAATCAAGACTACATATACCGTTTTGACAAGTCAATAGGGGGCGTTCTGTTTGGAGGTATAAAATATCATTTTGTAGATTTTCTTTCTATTTCTTTAGAAACTTCTTTATCAGCTTTAAATTCAACACAAAGGTTAAAGCCTTCTTTTGACCAAGGGCAGAGGCGCTCTGTAAATTATTGGGATACAGCTATCTCTCCTATTTCTGTCCTAAATTTCAGTTTTCACTTTTAATTCTTGATAGCGCGAGCTTCCTGCTTACCATTCACAAGCTTCTAGCCATCTTCACCCAACTGGCTGGAAGCCTGCGAATAAGCGGCACGAGGCAAAACCTCGCGCCATCAAGGGTTTCATACAAAAATTAAATAACCACCTCGCACCATCAAGGCACTATATTTTACCTCGGAACGATTTCTTGCATAAACTCGCGTCGCACTAACGCCAGATGCAACTTCTTGTTATTTTTGTGGAAAAACTGCACTAACCGTGACTTTCCGCAAACGAGTTTACAATACCCTTGAGTTTTCGGCCAGTGGGCGGCGCGGGTTGAACTTGTACATCAACATTAGTTTGGTGTCGGTCATTGTGCTCAATTCCCTCGCCATTGTCCTGCACACCGTCCCCGAAATCCGCCACAATCGCCTCTACGAACACATTTTTCAGTATTTCGAGATTTTTTCCGTGGGTATTTTCACCATCGAATACTTCCTGCGGATTTGGTCGTGCGTCGAAAACCCTCGGTACCGAAGCGATTGGCGGGGGCGTTTGCAGTTTATTTTTTCGTTTTGGGCCATTGTCGATTTTCTAGGGATTTTCCCCTTTTATTTCACCCTCCTTACCTCCGACTTTGGCATCATTCGTATTTTACGCGTCTTTCGACTCTTCCGACTGTTTCGGGTATCGCGTTATTCTCGCGCCCTCAAAATGATTCGAAACGTTTTCTACGAAACCAAAGAAGAACTGCTGATTTGTTTGTCTTTCATTGTTTTTACCCTCGTCATTTCGTCGAGTGTGATGTATTACTTGGAACACAACGCCCAACCCGAACGCTTCAAAAGTATTCCTGCCACCCTTTGGTGGGGGGTTATTACGATGACCACCACGGGTTACGGCGACATGTACCCCGTTACGGCCGCAGGGAAAGTATTTGGGGGTGTTGTCCTCATGCTTGGTATTGCGCTTTTTGCCCTGCCAACGGGTATTGTTGCTTCGGGTTTTATGGAGCAAATTCGCCGCGACAAAGGCCGAAAATACGTCCGCTGCCCCCACTGCGACGAGCTTATCGACTTACAGGAAGTACCTCATATTCACAAACCTGACCCCAAAAAACACTGATGCGGATTGGATTTGATGCCAAACGGGCGTTTAATAACCGAACGGGCTTGGGCAATTACAGCCGTTTTGTGCTCAATGCACTGCGCACTTTTGCCCCTACGCACACTTACACGGCCTACACGCCCAAAATAAAATCGGGACTGTTCGACGAATTTCCCGCGTCGCTTACCCGCACGCCTGTGTCGTCCAACGCCCTGTATGGCGCTTGGTGGCGCAGTTATGGCGTGGCGTCTGATGTACAACGAGATAAGATTCAGCTTTTTCACGGTCTTAGCAATGAGCTTCCTCAGGGATTGGGCAACATCAAATCGGTCGTTACAATTCACGACCTGATTTTTTTGCGCTATCCACATTTATACCCCGCCATCGACCGTTTTTTTTACCAACGTAAGTTCAAAAAAGCCTGCGCCGAAGCCGACTGCATCGTGGCCGTGAGTGAACAAACCAAACGCGACATCGTCGATTTTTATGGCACTTCACCCGAAAAAATCAGGGTCATTTACCAAGATTGCCACGAGGTTTTTCACTCTAACAACTCCATCTCGAACTCGTCTTACAACGAAGTTCAACAGAAATACAACCTAACTCGCCCCTTTGTCTTGTGCGTCGGCACGATTGAAACCCGCAAAAACCAAGGTCAGCTGGTCAGGGCATTTACCGAAGCTTCGCTGGAGGGGGCCGAATTGATTTTGGTTGGGGGAAAAACGGCCTACCAAGCCGAAATCGAACGCTACCTAACGCAGCACCAACGCTCGACCCGCGTACGAATCTTTAACAACGTGCCGTTTGCTGACTTACCCGTTCTGTATCGATTGGCTCGGGTGTTTGCCTACCCTTCGGTGTTTGAAGGTTTTGGTATTCCCATCGTCGAAGCGCTTCACAGCGGTGTGCCCGTGGTGGCAGCTACGGGTTCGTGTCTGGAAGAAGCGGGCGGCAAAGGTGCTTTGTACGCCGCTCCCGATGACGTTAACGAACTGGCCACCCACCTTCAACGCCTCTGGAACGACGAGCCACTTCGTGCTCAACTTGTAGCCGACGGTCAAGCCCACTTACACCAATTTTCAGCCTCTACTATCGCTGCCCAGCTTTCAGCCCTTTACGAAGAGGTCGGCAAACGGTAAACCATACGCGCTAAAAAACTTCTACCTTTGTCAAACCATCAACCTCATTGAGGCTCTTATGAGAAAGCTACTTGTTGTCTGGACACTGTTACTGCTCACTGGTAGGATGGGAGGATTTGCCCAAACTCCCACTCAGTTTATCTTTTTTAAAACCGACGCTGACGAAAATGAGAATCCTGCCGCCATCGTGTATGTACACTTTGCCAACAAAATGACCCAAATTGCCAAAATTACGGGTAATGCCGAAATGATTGATAAAAAGGAGTTTACCGAAAAGGGGATTCCCAAAAATGCCATTGCCGCCTGTGGTGCTTGGTGGGCAGGTGCTGGCGACTATTTTTACCTTCTCAAAACTCCCAAAGGAATTGCCGTTTACAAAGGTTGGCAAGATGAAAGCCAACAAGACAAGGGCTACCATTGGACTAAACTGAAAGAGATTTCCCGATAGCATGTTACTTCCCGCTCCCTTTATAAGCCTGTTGCAGGCACAACTTGGAACCGATTACGCTGATTTTGAGGCCGCTTTGCAAACGCTTCCGCCCGTCAGTATTCGCTACAATCCTAGAAAAATCACCGCTCCTGCGTCCCAAACGACTCCTATTCCTTGGTGTTTGGAAGGGAGGTATTTAGAACAGCGTCCTGTTTTTACACTCGACCCACTTTTTCATGCGGGGGCGTATTACGTACAAGAAGCCTCGTCGATGTTGATTGGACACGCACTGCCCCAAGTGGCTAACGTGGCCAAACCGCTTCGTGTGCTTGATTTATGCGCCGCTCCAGGCGGAAAAACCACCCTATTGACATCTTTACTTCATCCCGATAGTTTGGTACTGGCCAACGAAGTGATTAAAAGTAGGGTAATGATTTTGAAAGAAAACGTGCAAAAATGGGGTTCACCCAACGTTCACGTGAGCAACCATGACCCCGAGGATTTAGGGAAATTAGAGTCGTTTTTTGACGTTATTTTGATAGATGCCCCTTGTTCTGGCGAAGGTCTTTTTCGCAAAGACCCTGCGGCCATTAATGAGTGGTCGGAAGGAAGTGTACAAGTGTGTGCAGGTCGCCAAAAACGAATCGTGGACGCTGCCTTGCCTTTGCTTACTCCTGGTGGCATCTTGTTGTATTGTACCTGTACTTACAACGACAGTGAAAACCAAGGAACGGGTCAATGGTTGCTTGAGAAAGGTATGGAAGAAATCAAAATTAACGTACCCACTGACTGGGGAGTAGTTGAAAAACCCATTGGATACCAATGTTATCCGCACCGAGTCAAGGGCGAAGGTTTCTTTTTTTCGGTGTTTGAAAAGCCTCATGCCTTTCGTTCGGCGCAACGCTACGATACTTTGCCCAGAAGAGGTAAAGAAGAAGGCTTCCGATCATGTAAACGTTTGACCGCAAAACAACTTCCTGAAGCCCGTAAATGGCTAGAACAACCCGATAATTTTCATTTGTTTGTAAAGCCCAACGGAGAAGTAATTGCGTTTTTGGACAGCCAATTAAACGACATTCGGATTTTGGACAATACCCTTTCGGCCAAAGGACTAGGACTTGAAATGGGCGAGTTTAAGGGGAATGATTTTATTCCGTCGCACGCGCTCGCATTAAGTACAGTCCTGTCATCAGATATTTCTCGACTTGAGCTAACCGAAAACGAAGCACTGGTGTTTCTAAAGAAAGAAAATCTTTCGGTGGATGCTCCGCGTGGTTGGGTACTTGTAACTTATCAAAATCAAGGATTAGGCTGGGTGAAGGGATTGGGTAATCGGGTGAATAATTACTTACCCAAAGATTGGCGGATTCGGATGGAGATTCCTGAATGATAAACATTCTAAAAAGCAAAAAGCCTCCCAGTATTGGAAGGCTTTTTGTCGGGATGGCAAGATTCGAACTTGCGACCTCCTGGTCCCAAACCAGGCGCGATGACCGGACTACGCTACATCCCGAAAAAGACTGCCCCCGAGTAACTCGG
>NZ_CP031031.1 GCF_003711225.1 Runella sp. SP2
GGTGCAACAGTAATTACGTTAGTAATGGCGCCAGTTGACCATTGAAGAGTCCCTGTTTGACAGTTCGTTGCAGTAAGAGTAATACTTTCTCCCTGACAAAGAGCATTGGAAGTAGAAGAAGTAATGGCTGGAGGTGATAAATCTACATTGACACAGGGTTGATTTTGAGCAAATAGAGATACCGAAAAAGTAAGGAAACAGGCGAGTAAAAATAGTTTTTTCATATAAATTAATAATGTCAGAATCCGTTCATTAAGTAGTAACGATAAATTAGTTTGCATTAAAGGGGCTAAAATTAATATTGAGATGGTTTCCGACATTGGCTAAACATCTATTAACTGCATAGGCTAACGTTTCTCGGTCACAGTAATCAGTTGTGTTTAACCATCCAGTTTTCAATTGCCTCCAAAGTGTTTCAGCTATATTCAAATGGGGCGAATAAGTGGGCAGGAAGAAAATATATAAGCCCCTTCGCTGCCAAATGTTTATTCTTTCCTGAATGATTTTAGCATGATGAATTCGAGCATTATCTAATACAACATACGTAGGCTGATGAATCGACAAAGACAAGTTATCGAATTGCTCAAAGATAAATTGCGAATCAATATTTTGGACAGTAGTTTGCCAAAAGCATTGATTTTGGCGACTAATCATAGCCCAACAATTGAGTCGAAACCCTTTTTGTGCGCAAATCAACACATCTTCCTCAGGGAATTGCCATCCGTAAGGCACATAGCCTTCGCTGCATACATGGGATTCATCGGCATAATAAAGCGTAATCAGGCCCTGTTCGCTAAGACTTTCCAACTCAGCAAGTACTTCTACTTTGTAGTCATAAAGAACGGTATTAGGTCTACTTTTTACTCGCTTTCTGATACGTTTATATCGGCCACCAATACTTTTAAAAAATGGCGAAAAGCGTCATTACCAACGGGCTTACTGCCTTCAATCCGCTGGGACTCCCATTCCGCTTTAGCCATAGAAATACGTTGTCTATTAGACTTTACCGCTTCTACAATGGCGGCTTGGTCTTCTAATTTGTTAATTGAAGCTTTACGACCCCGACCTGGTTTTGTTACTAAACCATCGATACCCTCAGTTTTATATCGTTCCAGCCAACTATTAACGCTTATATGGCACATGCCTACTATTTGGCCAACATCTTTTGATTTACGACCATCAGCTTTCAATAAAATGGTATGGCAACGCATTCGAAACGAATGGTTTTCACTCGTTTTAAAGCTATTTTCTAACTCTTTTCGTTGTTCTTCGCTGAGAAGTGGTCTGTTAACTCGTCCCATAGGGCGAAAATAACAAAATAATGCAAACTAATTTCAATGAACTACTTAGATTGAATTAATGAACAGAAAAGCTCTCCAAAGAGCATGTTTAAATTTTTTGGGGAAAGTATATGATTCACCTTATAGTCTATTCAGACTTATTACAAGCCACTCTCCGATGCTAGTTGGCAATTTATTGAAGAAATTTTAAATGACAAACGCAATTTACGATTGGCTGTAGATAATATTTTAGAGCTTTTAGGAACAGGTAACCAGTAGCATAATCTACAACTTGAAGGCATATACTGGCAATGTGTTTATTGAAAGGCCAGCCCAGTATTATTTCAGGGCCTGGAAGATGTTTGTTCAAAGAGAATTTCAATCAAAAGAAACTAAAACGACAGGAAAAAAGGCAATACGAAGTTTTCTTAGTACTTGTAGTCGGTCCATTAAGCATTCCCTTTTCGTTGAATAGGATAATCGCAAAAGTCAATGGTCGAAAAACGTACTTGATTATAGATATGCTTGGAGTGGTTTAGGGCGTAGTAGCCTATGGAACAAAAGCACACTTGTTAGCTGAACAGTATTTAGGGTACTTACATCGAATGAAAAAATATTGGTGAAGGATGGGATGCTTGCAAAGTCACTTTTTAGGATTGGATAAACAGTCACTTTGTAGGGTAGAAGTAGAGTTTGTAACGAAACCACCTACCCCAAAAGGGTTTTTACTTACCAAATGACACTGAACGGTCGAGCGTCATTATGCACGACTAATTGTACTCTAAAAACTCTGAAAAAAACATTATTCCTGCCAAAGCTGAGATTCCTTGGTCAATTTACCTAATTCTTCTTAATGGTTGACTTTAAGGACAAAACACAATTTTTGAATATATTCTAAGATAGTTGGCCCACAAAAAATATTTTATAAAGAAAATATCTAAGCTAGAAAGTAAAAAATCTTTGCATTTAAAAAGCATATCTGTGAGGAGTAGTAAGGGGCTGCTTCATAAAACAAGATACAGGTATGAAAATTGGAGTTTTTGATTCGGGCTTCGGTGGACTCTCGGTCCTCTCTATGTTGAGGAAACAATACAGTTTTGATTATGTGTATTTGGCAGACACTGCTAATTGTCCTTACGGCGATAAAAATGTGGGACAAATCGCACACTTATCCTTTGAGGCCATTGCGTCACTTTTCGACTTGGGCGCTGATTTTGTGGTGATTGCGTGTAATACAGCTTCCACGATTTTGCCAAGTATAGAAGCCCATTTCCCTGCTAATAAGGTCTTGGGAATCATTGAGCCAACAATCGTCGGCTTAAAAAAAATGTCCATAAAAAGTTTGGGAGTTTTGGCTACTCAACGTACGGTTCGCTCGGCTCTATACCTTGACAAGTTATCCCCAATTCCCGTTTTCCAACAGGCATGTCCCACATGGGCAAGCATGATAGAAAGGGACTGTATAGTATCCGAACAAATTCACCAAGACGTCCGTCAGCTTTTTCAAAAGTCTCCCGAAATTTCTCACCTTCTATTGGGGTGTACGCACTATCCCTTTTTTAACATAGAACAGTATCTACCTATTGATGTACAAGTAGTCAGCCAAGGGCAATTTGTAGCTGATGCTTTGGCAGAAGTAACCCAAAGCCGCCCCCAAACGGACGCCCAAAGCACCTGTCAGTTTTATACTACGGGTTCTCCCGATGCTTTTGCTCGACGTGCTTCCCAACTGCTGGGCTATACCATCAATTGTCAATATTTAGACCTGACAACAGAAAAAATAAGCCCATAATTCTCAAAAAATATTCTGTGAAAAGGAATCTCAATAAAAGAATCAACTTAAATCCCTTAAAACCATGTCGCATACAACCCCTCCTACTCCGCAAATTTTGGCCAATGCGTCTTGCCAAGTTGAAAAGACCGACATGAATGTTGCCAATTGGTTCGCCACCGATGTGTCAAAAATCATTGGTTATATAGACGAAGGCAATTGGGGTTTCTACACCATCATTTACACAGACGGTAGCGTAGGATAGCTCGCAAAGAGCGTTTCTGTACTTCTTATCCAGGTACAGAAACGCTTTTCAGTTGAATGTTTTAAGCTTATCAATCACTCTCAAAACAAACTCAAATCATGAACGAAAACCTTCAAATTTTGCTCATTTGTCTCGCGGCAGGCTTGCTGCTATGGCGCTTCGGAGTGGCACTTCATTTTTTATTTCAAAGTGAAAAACTTTGGAGAAGTCTCGCTTGGGTAGGCTACGGAATCATCTACGTGATTGTTCCACTTGACTTTGATTTCGTGGTATGCTACGTGGATGACTTTTTAGTCATGTTGGGTGTTACCCTCTATTTCTTGGCGATATTCTTAGGAGAATTGGCTTCACGGGGTTGGCAGGCGTTCAAAATAGCCTTCTGGATTGAAAAAATGCCTGAATCTGAATAACCGTACTTACAAAATAACATCTATAATCATCAAACACCTTACAACGATGCAAAAGTCAAAACACTTCCTCCTCCTTATGTTCCTACTGACCGTAGTGCTTCAAAGCTGCAACGGTGATGCCGAAAAAATCACAGCCCTTGAATCCCAAATACAAAGTTTGGAAGCCGAACTATCAAGTGCCGAATCCAAGATTTCTTCGCTCGAATCGGAGATTTCTTCTTTGGAGTCTGACAACAATACAAAGCGAAATAAGATACTTTCGCTTGAATGGGAGCTCCAATCTTGTAATAGTAAAGTCAGTAATGTACGGCTGGGGTTGTCTTATTGAAAAATTTAATTTACGAGGCTAAAACATCATTGCAGAAGCCCATAAACTGTAGTGAGTGTTTATCTCATTAAAAATACATCTAACTGACTGCCTAAAATAAGGCAGTCAGTTAGATGTGTGGTGATATTAAAATCTAAAACTCAACACGCAAACTAATATTTGATTGAAATGGGTATTTGGAGATGTATGAGACTTCTGGAACTAATTTTATCTTAATATCGGTGCTTTTAGCAAGCAGATTCACAAATATGGATGTACCAATCAAAAAATTTGCTCTGTTATTAATAATGCTTGTTCCAACCCAAGGTTTTAAATCAAAATTACGGTTTAAAAATAAATCTTTGCCAATATGAAAATCAATGACAGAATATTTAGGCTGTAAAAGCACTTTATCATTTAAAAGATGAAAAATGTGGACAGTAGAGCCTACTTTAATACCTGCAATTGGTGTTTTTGATTTGAGTAAAGTTGAGAGTCTAAAATCAACACCGATTGATATTGAAAATAAATTTAAGCGAGATCCATACCCTAATTGTAAACCTAAACCTGATTCATTAGTCTCTTGTAAAAAGTCGCCTTCTTCAATCCTGCTTCCATCTATCTGTTTGAAAATAGATAAAGTGTCCTTTCTATTTTTATTATTAAGAGCGAATTTGTCAAATTCGTCTTCGCGTATATGCACAACCCTTAGCGTTCCAACTCGCTTCGGTGGTTTATTAAAAAAAGGACGAAAAACAACAAACCTTAAATCTTTGTAAATACCCTGCTTTCTGCCTGTTTCTACTCCTATACGCGGTTTAGTATATGAAACTCTTGTAGTAATGACAGCCAAATTGTCATTCAACCCTAAAATATTTGAAATTTGGTCAAAATATTTAGCATATAAGCCATTTCTTTGTCCTATCATTATGTAATACGGGTATGAAAAATCAGGGTTTATCTTAATCGCATTTTCTAATTTTTCACTATCTCTTTCCAGATGTCCCTCAAAAACTAACTTTCTATAATTGATTTCATCATAAAAAGCTGCTTCTTTAGATAATAAAGCAAGGGAGCGATTTAATTGGGTCAATATGTTATCAATTGTATTATTCAGACTGTTTCGCTTGAAATTTACAAGTTCATAGTCTCGAATAATGGCATCGGAAAGTTTATAAGCCTTATAAAACTCTAACAATTGCCCCGAAAGCTTAACCGCTTCGTTGTAGCAAGCAGCTACGTACGTATATTTCAACTCCTGAAACGCCTCCAAGGAGTCTAATTTTTTAAACTTCTCTAACCAACGATAGGCGCCCTCTAAATCTTTGTTTTTAATAGAGTTCTCTAATTTTTCTTTGATAATAGAGGATGAGTCAGGGATAGAAAAGCCTGCCGACGCAGGTGTATTTAGATATTGGGGAAGAGTGGCTTTTGTTGTGAGAGTCACCTGTTTAGCAAAGATGACTAATGAATCTCGTCCAATGGTCAACGGCGTTTGTTTGTGACCTACCTTACCGGCCTGTTCGGGTACTTTTTGGGCAATGTATTCTCCCAACTCCTTCACCCATATAAGCCCGTTGCTGTCTGTATCGGCATCATGGCGACTACCTTTTAAGAAATAATGCACCAAAAGCCCATTTTGCAATTCTCGACTTTCGATGGCTTTTTCCTCTTTTTGAGAAGCCAAAAATATGCCGCTTTTGTCCGTTTTCGACCAACTGCTGACTACTTCTGAAATTTTTTCAGGATAAAAACTGCCCGCGTGACAGGCATCAACGACCAAAAAAATGGACATGCCTTTTTTTATCAGGTCAGTCATCATGTCTCTTAGCTTTCCCATACGAACGGCGCCTGCCCCAGTATTTCCAACCAGTTCTATAGTTTCAAAATCTTCCGTAAATAAATACCCATTTTCGGTATCTCGTTTGTGAGTGCCGCCATGCCCCGAAATGAGGATAAATATGCGATTGTATCTATTACTTTCACTGACTTGGATAAGCTTACCGAGTACTATGGCTGAGTTGGCTTTGTCGTTGATTAGAGTGTCAATCTTTATGTCCTTTCCAAACTGCTCTCGCAAAAATCGGGCTAAGTCGCGGGCATCCTTATCGGCATATTGGAGCTTTTTTAAATGCTTATAGTCAGATATCCCCACCAACAGCGCGTAGTTTTTGGGCGGCTGAACAGCCTTCGCTCCGCTACCCCCCGTCGAGATCTGAGGTTCTATTTTGGTTAAGTTCGTTTCACTTGGTTTAGGTTGCGGGGTTATAGTTTGTCCCTGTCCCCAACTAAACGTACCAAACAACGATACTAAAAACAGTAGCAGTAATTTCTTCATTATAGGTTGGTACACGTACATATATTGTACTTAAAGGCTTGAGTATCAAAAATAATATATCCCACCCACATAAAGGCTTTTGGGGCTATAATTTTTAAAGGCAAAGAAAATTGCCTTTTTCAGTGCTGACCGAGATACATAGCAACGCCGTAGATTCCTTTACCAAACTTTGTTCCTACCAGTCTCATTTTTCTTTGCAAACACCTCAAAAAAATCACTTTCAAAAAGAATGATAGGATGTATCTATAAAAAAACGACTATGGCTACTACCTCATTCAACCAACAGCCGGCTACAATGCCTGGCAGTATCTTGGCCCAACTTCAGGCCATTCCGGCGCACAAAATGCGCCACTACCAAATTCGCTCTCAACGATTTTTGGACAAAACCACGGTGGAGGTCGTCGCGTTTCGTCAGGAACTCAGAAAAATTTGGGTCAATGACTATACCCAATTTGAGCGACTTGCAGGCGCAAACCCTACCCAAAAAGCCATTTGGCATCTTAGCAATGGCTGGGTCAATGTGCCCACTGTCATTGAAGCAATCTTCGTATTTAGCCTACCGCCATTCCAACTCAATGCCGGAATAAAAGCGACGATTCTTTCCATCCCTTTGGGCTTGTTCAACCCCTACGGCCTTTTGCTCGACAGTAACCAGCAACCCGTTGCTATTTGTGAACATCCACGTGTGAACTAAACCCGCTCTAGCACTATGATCCCCTTAGGATACACCTCCATCCAACCCAAAGCTACCGTCGGTTTTCACCCCAATCCAGTTGGGGTGAAAACCTCAAAGGCCATTACGTTCAATGGCGAATCACATTTATTGACAGTTTGCCCAACGGGCGGCGGAAAAGGCGTTAATTGCCTAATTCCCACGCTTCTTACCTACGAAGGAAGCACCGTAACTTTGGACCCCAAAGGCGAAAACTACAAGGTAACCGCCAAACGCAGGAGAGCAATGGGGCATCAAGTCGTTAAATTTGACCCCTTCAAAATCATCGATGACGGTTTTTCGTGCGATGGTTTCAATCCGTTGGATTTGCGCCACTTTGGAGGTTTTGACATCGAAGAAGAATCGCTCAGCCTTGCAGACCAACTAAAAGGCAAACGTCGTAGCACCCATTCCGACATTTTTTGGGATTGTTCCGCCGTCAACGTCGTTAGTGCCGCCATTGCGGTTGTATTGTCGTTGTATGAAGATGAAAAAGTCAACCTTAGCGAAGCCATTCGTTTTTTGATGCAGCCCGAGTTGGTGTATGAATTTGCAGTTGTTTTAGATAACCATTCTACTCAGCTCCCCGAAGGAACGAAATACAGCATCAAAACCTATCTTGAAACACCCGAGCAAAATACTCGCCCATCGGTTGATGCGACGGTCAATACTTACCTGCTTTCTCTTAAGTCGGAAGGTATTCTCAAAATGCTCGAAAAAACAACCTTCTCATTGGAAGAATTTATTGTGGGAAGCCGACCCATGGATTTATATTTTGTTTGGCCAAGCGACAAACTTGAAAGTCATAATGGACTGCTTTCCATGTTATTGGCCACCTTATTCAAAGCATTATTGCTCCGAACAGGCAAGCCCAAACACCGCAACCTGTTTTTATTAGATGAGACAGCCGCGCTCGGGGCTTTTCCTTTATTGGAGACAATTGCCGCCATTGGTCGAGGCTATGGTATCACGATGTGGCTGTTCCTCCAAGATTATGCCCAATTGAAACGAAATTTTCAAGACGGTGCCTCCACCCTCATCAACAATTGCGGAGTGCATCAATTTTTTGGCATTAAAACTTTTCACGTAGCCAAAGACATTGCGGCCATCACGGGGCTAAACCCACAGCAAATTATGTCTATGGCTTCCGACGAGCAGTACCTCTGCGTAGATGGGGAAGTTTACCCCAATGCCAAGCGACTCAACTACCTTCTGGACAAAAACTTTGAAGGACTCTATGAGCCGAACTCTTTTTACCAACCTCAACCCGAGAGTTTACCCAAAGCCCGGCCACGTCCCCGGTCAGTAGTGGATAAAGTAGAGAGTACCACCCGAAAGAAGTCCAAACAAATCGCTCTGAACGATGACGACGATGATCTTTTTTAATCACCCTAAAACAACAAACAGAAATGGAAAAGAAACTCTGGTCTGAGAAAATAAAAAAGAAAACCTTTGCCGCTGACCTCAAATGGACAGAAAAATTAACCCGTGACAAAATGGCGCAATCGTGCTACAAAATAGTAGGCCGCGATTCCACAGGTCGCGAAGCGTACTACTTTGTACATATTAAAGACGAGGCTAAAAAAAAGGCTTTTTTAGCTCATCAGGTGGGCGATACTTACAATATCGAGGACTACGGAGAGGTCGTTTATTCAGCCTACGGTACGCGCGTACCTAAACACGTGCAGGAAATGCTCGCGGAAAAATATGGCTTTGATAATTTTGGAGAGGATGATAACGAAGAAGAAGGCAAGAGTAAGGATATAAATGATTTTTTCAATGACTATTTTAACCAACACGAAGATGAATAATTTAACCTGGACTCACTACTTATTGCCATCATTTTTTTTAATAATTGAGCTTATCATTTTGGCGAGAATACGCATAGCCTTCTACTTTCTTTTTAGAAACCATTATATATACATTTCTTTAATATATCTGGGAGTTTCAATCGTATTTTTTTATTGCTACCACCTCAACGTAATTGAAATATTATTTTTAATACCTAAAATAACGGTGCTTACTATATCGACTTTAGGTGTTACTTTTTCTGTTCTGAATGAATTGGTTAGTAGTGTAAAAGAAGCGATTGAAATTGCTTTTTGGTTACGAAAAAATCCTTTTTATAAGCGTTGATTTATTCAAATGCTCAAGTGATCAACCGTCTCACATCTCCTGCATAATCTATGTGAGACGGTTGAGTTTTCTACATGATATTGGGGCAGTTAGTACCACTTTTCCCACCACGAAGTTCTCGTTGATTCTCGTACCGCTTTTGGGGTACTGGTTTTTGATAGCTCATAAGCGCTCGAATGGGTGATAGAACAGTCACAAAAAAAGGGATGAATTTATTATCAACTTGTAAAGTAATTTCCCCCAGTTTGAAGCCAATATGCAGATAGATAAATTCAGCAGATTTCATACAACCGCAGTTGATTTTTCCCTCCTTTAATAGTACCAAATTTCTCTTTGCAAGGAGGTACTTATCCGCTATTTTTTCCAAAATTTCTTTTGCTTTGGAGATATTCCCCTCTTTTGCAAGCAGCACAGCCAAATTATTAGCACCAGCAGATGAATGGCTTTTTTGATACCAACTCATTGCCAAGTCTCGAAAACCAAGCTTTTCTGCCTCCAATCCTAAATTGACTAAATAAAATCCGCTGTCAGCCAGAGGAGTAATTGAATTTGCATCTTTGTATATAGGTAAAATAGAGTCAGAAGCATAGGCTTCAAAACCCAATGGAGTTTGAGCATATCCAGAAGATTTAAACAATAAATTTGACTGGATACGCGCTTGATTGAAAATATAGGTCGCTCTGGTTACATCATCTTTTTCCAATTGACGATTCAGATAGGCTTGATTGACCAGCCTGATGGCTTCTACTGTATCTTGTTTTGTATGCCATTTTACTAACCCAGCTCCCATTATTGCGGTCTGGTTTTTAGGGTTTTGTCTTAGTACTTTGGCAAAATATGAACCTGACTTGTCCCAATCCTCCATTTCATAATAGGTCAAACCGATACCCAACCAATTGTTGGAATCTCGTTTCCTTCTCTCTGCATTTTGAAAATTTGCTATGGCATCTTCATGTTGGTTGAGTAGTAATTGCAATGCCGCCAACCCCTGATAGGGCTCGACTCTTGCTGAGTCTCTTTGAATCAAATTCTTGTACTCTCTATAAGCTATTTTTACGTAATCAACTACATCTTCTTTCGCAAAATTTTTTGACTCAAAATTTTTATAAAACAACGAGTAAATAATATAATGATAAACTCGTGCTGCCGCCAATTCGGTATCAAATGCTAACTCGTATCCTGTACGCCGCGCTTCAATTACATCTGCCATTCCTCTGACGATGCACGAGTCAGAATTTTGGTTCTGATAATCAAATAGTCGAAACCACGCCAATGCCCTGCTTTCATAAGTAGTAGGCTGTGGTTTGATTTTCAAAGCCTTTGTGTAAAATTCAATAGCTTTTGTCCAACGAGCTATATCATTCTGAACAGCAGCATTGCGTGCTTCGATATGCCCCAACAGTACGTAAGGCTCGCTCCAAAAACGATATTTAGCCAATTTCTTCAACTCAATTTTAGCTAATGAATCTTCGCTATCCTTGAAGTAAATATACCCCATAGCATACTGCACCAAACTATCGCTCCTGGGCAAATTATCAAGGCATCTTACTGCTGCGGAGGTTTTGCCTTCTTCAGCGAGTACCATTGCTTTTAGCCAGATAGCTACTTTCCAGTTTCGTTCATTTTTTTCCTGATGAAAACGTAATGCCTTTGCCAACATTTTCTGCATCAATACTTTATTTTTAGCGTCGCTTCTGTTATGATAAAAAGCAACAGCCATAGGTAATGGGTCAAAATGGTGCCCTTCTTTTCTTAGGGCTTTTTGAAAGGCTTCGGCTGCCAACCTCCAAGTCCCCTCTTCCATCAAAATCAAACCCCGCAGATACCATGACAAAGAGCGTGTAGTATCCGTCAATTCAACAGACGTTTTAGCTGGCTTGTATTGACGGTTTACTATATACGCAATAGTCTTGTTCTCCCAAAAGCCTTTCAAACTCGATGGAGTTTGAACCGCCTCTAAATAAGATACTGCCTCTTCGTTTTTAGCCATTAGCAGACAAATAACGCCAATATTATACAGACTGCTATCCGCATTTTTTCCCTGCTTTTTGGCTACATATAGCGCATCTTTGAACGAAAGGTAAGCACCGTTCAAATTGCCTTTTTCCATGTATCGTTGGCCAACGTAGCTGTTGGCCTGTACCAAATCCTTGGGGCTGGCGAGTTCAACAATGTTAAACTGAGCCAAACAACTGCTGAGAGTGAAACAGTAGCTCCCCATCAATAAAAAAACAACAGATGTTCTTTTCATTGTAGTGGGTTGTTTTAATATTTGATATCTAATTCAAAATTTCCTTTTTGATTCCTCTGATTTACATTGTTTACTCTGAATTCAATTTTATGATTACCGACTCCCAGTTCAATGTTGCACTCAGATCCGCAGTACTGCCAATTTGATTTAGGGCTTGTTCGGTAGATTAATGCTCCATGCCGAATATTTTGGTCTATATTTTGAGTTCCTGTAAGATAACCCAAAACGGATTTTGTTGCACCTTGAGGAGTACTTGGGCCTGTAAAATCTGAAAACGAAATACTACCAGTTGCATTTACTCTAACCAGTTTCGGACGGTTACAAGCATACTCAAAAACTTTACTTCCTTTGTTCAAATTTATCTTGGATGATTGTTCAATTAAACTAATTAGCCCCCCTTTTTTCAAAAAAACCATGGACCCACCCAAATCACGATAAAGGCTTTCTAAATGCCCAAAGCCACAATTAGTGGTCATTTTTTGCTTTATTGTAAGATTTATAAATTCCGAACTTAAGACATCTCCCTCCCAAGTATCAAATATGGCGGTTAACTGCTCAAAA
Source organism: Runella sp. SP2 (assembly GCF_003711225.1). Lineage (NCBI taxonomy): Bacteria > Pseudomonadati > Bacteroidota > Cytophagia > Cytophagales > Spirosomataceae > Runella > Runella sp. SP2. The sequence continues at coordinate 12,032 of NZ_CP031031.1, forward strand.
AACACACTTTTGTCTGGAGAAGTTGTAACTCTTGTACTGCTTGCCAAAACCTCTGCTGACGGTACTCGGTTGACTTCCTCAATGTATTGCTTGTTGATTTTTAGGAGACTACCTTTCTTTGCATTGGCTGTAAAAAGAGATCCAAAAGGCTTAGCATCAATCAAATTTGATGAAAAACAACTATCATGTATCAACAATAGGTGCTTGAATTTTATCTTACTCAATAGTTCAACGTACAAATTTGCCGATAAAGCACTGGAATCATTGTTGCTCTTAGCATCTGCAAACCGTAAATAATACTTATCGCCTTGGAGATATGAGTGTAGAGATGTAATTATGATGATATTGTCATCATCTGTACTTCTCTCTCCTAATTCAATCAGGCTTTTTACGAACTCCATTTTCGTCAAATTGGGTCGAAAGAAAGTTGTTGATTCAGCGATTTGCCATTTTTGATTTAAAATATTTTTTAAGTCTTCAGCTTCTTTGCATGGGTATGATAAATCTTCTATTTCTTTGTCTTCGTAATCATTGACGGGCGCCAGCAGTAAATAAGTCTGCCCATTTTTAACTGGTACAAATCCATTATTTCCACTGAAAATAGGTTCAGTACCTTTCTTGTCTTTTGGGGTCTGCACTAAATCCTTTGGATCAGCAAGCTCGGCTGCATGAATCTGCGAGTAAGCAATGAAACCGCAGGCTTCCAATACAAAAAGTAAAAGTATCGTTTTCATTTCTCTTATGGGTTAGGATTATATGAAGCTTAGGAGAAAAGATTTTAGGTCTCTTCCCCTAAGCCCCCAATTATTTGTTGAATTTCAACGTGAATTCGCCTGAGTTATCGCCTTCATTATTGTCGTTGACTCTAAACTCAATATTATAAACCCCAGGCTTTGCCAATTTGATTTTACAATTTGTGCCACAATGTTTCCAGGGTTCGGTGTCAGATAAGCGATACATCAGCCCGCCATTGGGTAAATCGGGCGCGATAGCCCATTTTCTGATTGGGAGGCCCCCCAAGCCACGGGTACGGCCGTCAGGTGTGATTGTACCAAGGAAAGGGCCGATGGTGATGGCACCTGTGGTGTTCACAGTCAGTTCTTCGTTTCTTTTTGTGGTTTCAATCTCATAGAAACTTGGGCCTGTTTTTATGACTAAGGAGTTGACTTTTGGCTTTGTAACAGGAGGTGTATAATTAGGTATTGGCTCAACGATGACATCCCTCGGCTTATCCTCATTTGGCTTTGTTGGTGATTCTTCGGTAAGTTGAGGCAATGGCAAACCATTCGTTTTTTTAAAAACGAAGCTACCACCCTTGTCTGGGTGTATGCTTTGCAAAATTTTTGGTGCTGGTAACTTCCAATTAGGCCACTTCTGAGCCATATACAGCTTGATATCGTGATGGAAGCTTTGGGTGGTATATGCGTTAAACTTGTTGTTATTTAGCCCATTGAGAAATGCCTCAAAAAACGGCGACTTGTCGTTGACTGGGGAATTTGCATCGCTTGCGACCAGTAGCTCCGCACTTGGATGAGCTTCGCAGGCTTCAATTAGCGATTTTGTCAAAAAAGTCCCTTTTGTCAAACTCGCCAACTGACCGATACTGCCAGCAAAACAAGCATCAACAGCTACTAGGGTTTTATAGCAAACGACATTTCTTATCATGTCAATAAACTCCGTTGCTGGCAAACAGGTTGCCATGTCTTCCTTGGAATCACGTAACTGTATGTAGTATCTGTCTGGAGCAAGCATATCACGCTTCCCATGTCCTGTGTAATAGAAAAAAACCTCATCATCTTTGTCAATTTTCGATTTCAAATCCGCCATAAACTTCTTTAGCTCTGCTATTGTTGGATTAATCAACATCAAAACTCGTTTACGTGAAAAGCCGTAGTTTTTGATGAGCACAGTCTTCAACGAATCCATTTCCTTTTCAGGATGCTCCAAATTGTGGGGTGAAGGATGGCTGTCAAATTTAGCCGACACAATTAAAACCGCCCATTGGTCGCCTTTACTTCTTTCGTAGGTTGTCTGCGAAAAGATGGGTTCTGTACCTTTCTGAGAAAGAGTATTCTGACTTGCTACAAGCCAGAATACAAACAAGGGTAGGAATTTTTGCATGTTTTTATCTTGGTTAGGTGTTTGACAGTCACAAAATTCAGAATAAAATCAAACTTTAAAGTAGGATTCAATGTTATTTTTTAGTCAAAATTAAAATCAATGTGTATATAAAAAAACACTTTAATATTTTAAAAAAAGCAATTTTTGTATTTGTATGTAAAAATTTTACAAATTTGTATATATTTTATGATATTTTGTATTTTCAATTGTTGTCAATAAAAAATTTCCTAAAATGGCCTTAGAACAAGAATACTCAGAATTGAAGAAGAAACTCGAAAGAGTGGAATTAGGGACTATTGTAGAAGCCCAAAAATTTGTCATAGAGCAGTACCGAAATGCCGTTAAGGTGACTACCAAAAAAACCATAAATGAGTTTCTACATGGTTACTGGGGAGGTAAAGAAATCCAAGACTTTTGTAGCAGTAAACTCAAAGCTGAGATTGATTTTAGAGCAACGTCGAAGAATATAGACTCTTTTGACGCAGAAAAGCAAAAAAAAGGTAAAAAAGCCAAAACACAGCAGTGGCTAATTGAACGAGTAGCCTTCTATTGGATGCTGTTTAGAGAACGGTACGATGATTTTGAGTTTGAGGTTGACCCAAATAATACACAAATACCTATTCAGATTTATAGTGCGAAATATGATTTGCGCCATCCTAATAATGCCCATGTAGATAAAATTGAATATGTGGGATTTTACCCACGCTCGGAGTTAGAGCGAATGAGTGAAATAGGTACTGTGAAGATAACCCTTTATCCAAAGCAATCTAATGATGATGCGAAAAAAGGGAATTTTTTGCTGACAGTTTTTTATTCCGCTTACCGACTCGAACTAAAAGGAGATTGGTGGGAAGTAGCCGAGAATAAAATAACTGTATTGAGGACGAACACTGAAAAAGTCAACATTATTTATGATGACCCTTCCTCGCAGGACAAAGCAAGTGACTATCTTGTGCTTACACAAATCAATTTGCAGCAAAGAAATCATCTTAAGCACGACTTCGTCCTCGGTACATTGAACACTTTTTCGAGAAAAGAGCAGTACGCTTATTCGTCGGCCATTGTATTCTTGAAAAAAGAAGCACTGGCCAAACAATTGAATTGTCGCATTGATGATGATATTTTGAGAAGGCTATCCCATGATGAGGATTGTATAAGTAAGCTGTCCGAAATTAGATACTACCTTTTTGACCAGAAAATTGCCATCAAACATCCAAGTACACCCGATTATCAATTCCCTTTTTTTGATGAAGCGAGCCAAATTCGCCAGTTTGCAGGATACTATCAGTGGCATTATTTAGACGAAAATGACTATGCTGAGGTATCACTCGAATCCTCTACAATTCGAATATGCTCGGATGGGCGTGTAATGGAAGTGCAGAAAGAGGGGGATAATTTTTCGGAGAAGTTTTTTGGGGTTGTCAGATTTGTAAATACTGAGACAGGAAATATTTGGAGGCTTAATTTAGGTCCTCATGAGGAAGATCATGTGTACGAGAAAATTTGGACCCTGCAAGCAGTTCGACAATACAATCGAAAGTACTTCAAAGGTGTCTATCTGGATGGAGCCTATGGCTTACCTCAGGCAGGAAAAATATTTTTAGAAAATGTGGACATAGCCAAAATAATAGAGGTAACACAAAGCCAAAAATACGACCCTGCTGATTTGAAGTGGACAGATACTGAGCTACATCGTTTTTTTAGTTTTGGGTCAGAGAAGAACTACTTACCTGCCTATCGTCAGTTGAGTACAAGATACACCAGTCCCCTTCCTAAATTCCTACAGGATAAAAACTTGGTTATTTATGTACCTTTTGTCTATGAGAGCAATCTTGATAAGAGTCGAAAACGCTATGCCTATCGTAATATAAATCTTGTGCGTATGCCCCTCAAATTGATGCCAGGAAGAGAGTTTGAACTAACCGTCAAGGATGATGAAATTTTGAGAGGGTCCTATGATTTATCGCATGACAAATTTATTTTGACGGCCCGCAGTTCGGCCCTTTTTGAGCGTTTCTCATTTTCATTGTATGGAACGCAAAGTTCTAAAAATAAATTTCTATATGCTTTTGGTGTTATGACAGGTTTTAATCGCAGCCAAAATAGCCAAGCTAATGCAGCTATGCTTGTGGCTGTACCCGAAGATGAGCATAACTATTTTATATGGGAAAATTTCAAAGATTTACTCACAACCAATAAGCAGCTATCCCCTCAATCGAAAAAAGCGATTGCTTATCTGTACACAGGTCGTTTCAATAGAATAATACACATGCCTGCCAAGCTCAACTTTGACCTCAAACCTTCTTTTGACAATACCCGTCGTAGTTTTTTCTACAGCGCAGTCCACGTATGGGCAAATAAAAATAGGTATTCCATTGAAAAATGGGACAAAGAGTTTTTTGGCTACACACCTGCAGAACTCTGTTTGGAGTATCTTCGTAAAGCACTCATCCGAGGATTTGCTACTCCGCAGTTTTTAGATACTAAAAGAGGAGAGTCAGCCTATCCTGAAGAGCTAAAAATCGATGTTCAACTGCTTAGAGATTTTATAAATACTATTGAAGATAAGAGCTTTAGAGAGCAAATAGCAGAACTATACTCTCTCAATGACTTACCACGTAGTTAATCTCTTCAAAATAGCGAATATGTTTTAGCATCTCCCATAATTTGAAATGCTCAGTATCACTTTGGATTGGGCTGTTGCCCAGAAAAACATTTCGAAAAACTTGATCATCAATCGGGGCATCGCTTACCAGAACCCACAGGAATGAAGAACCGAGAGGTGGGGTAATCTGGGAACGAAAATGATTGTCTTCCCAATTGAATAAATTGATTATTTTTCCATTTTTAGCAACACGCTCTAAAGGGATGCGGTGAATAAAACTAAAGCCTCTACCTTGGCCATAACTATCTGTATAGCAAGCTTGTATGCCTTTTTCAGACGTCACATCTACAATTGTATAATATAAATCTGGCTGTAAGGAATCCACTTTAATCGTAATATTTTGCTGAGTGGTCAAGACTTGGCCTTGTTTCAGCTGTATTCCTTGTTGGGGGATGAATCTAATGGTATCACCCAAAGTCTTTCTCTCATAGGCATCCACCCATGTGCTCACCTTCACCCCCAACAAAGGACTGTGCAGTGCTTTCAGTACCTCGCGCAAATCTATTTTCGTTTTGGTGTTTTGGAGGGCTTCGGCGGCGTTTTGATGGGGAAGTGGGTTAGGTTCGATGGTGTATTCTTCTGATTTAAAGGCATTGGCAGGTAACAAAACCGTACCTTTTTTATCACTCACTTTGATCAATAAACCTTCTGTCAATTGTTTGCTTCCCTTTGCTTTGACTTGTACATAACTATAAGGCTTATACGTATCTAAATTGTCCCACTCAAATGTTAGGTCATTGGGGTCACCTTTTAAATTTAATGCTTTCTTAACCACAGCATTCACACTCCAAGAAACAGACTTAAAAACTCCCAAGAACATCGGGGCTTCTTCACTGTTTGGGGTAAATTGATGCAATTTTGGTATGAGTGCGTGAGTAGCAACTTGGCCTTCTTTTAATAAAAATATTCCTTCTTTGCCATTACTAATGTATCTTTTATTCTGCTCCAACTTAAGAAGTTCATTCTTGAAATCATCATGAATGGACTGCAAAGTAGGTTTTGCAAACAAATAAGGTGCCTGAAATGCTGCTTTCAACGCCTGAACAAAATAACTCTCACCGTTTGGTGCTGTTCTAATCTCTACATTCGTAGCCGCCATCAACACCGCTGAAGGTCGAGAAAGATTTGGATTTTCTGGTTTCTCAAAGGGAGTAAAATCTGCAAAGTCACCTCCATCTATTAAATTACCCGTTTCGGATTGTGAACTATTATTTCCCGATTTTGCTGTTCCCTGAGATTCACAATAGTCTGCCCAACTGATGTACTGTCCCCCAGTTCCAATGGTATCTATCAATCGCTCGTTGTACTGCCCCATCTCATCGTCAATGATAGCATTAGGGTGCTTGTCCCAATTCATGTCTATGTTGCCAAAAATTGACTTTTTTTCCAATGCGCCATTATCAGGTAAACTTTGGCTATCGGGTGTATCTTTGCATATAAATATCTCGTCTTTAAAATCTCCTCTTACTACTTCTTTTTCATCAGCACTTCTATCTCCAATGCGTGTCCCGTGTGAACAAAAATAGGTTACTACAATAACTTGATAGTTCTTCGCTCGTAGTTGCCCTACTTTTTCAATAAACGTTTTGACGATTTCTCGAAATTGTGCAGCCGTAACGTTACGGAAAACCATAATATTTTCTTTCTTGAAATCTTGCTGTAACAATAGATCCTGAACGGTATTAGCACTTTTTTTAAGGCTCAAACTTTCCCAATGTAAAAAATCTGTATTCTCAATCAACAAAGCCACCTTAACTATCTTGGGTGGTGGAGGAGGTTGAAAGGCAACGAGGCCAAAACCTATTACAAAGGGCAGAAGCAATAGATAGCGCATGATTTGATCAGGTTTATGGGGCAGGTATTAGCTCAAAAATAACGTAAAAAAATCTCCTTTGAAAACTCAAAGGAGATTTTTTGTGTATGATCTTCAAATGTATTTTTACTTGTCCTCTTTTCCTTTTGATAAGGACGGTGTGACGACTCGCAAATGGCTAGGTGTACTGCTTATTTCCCAAATCTAAACCAATATCGCTCAGATAGTGCTTGATATCTTTCGGCCAGTTTATATGCCTCGGAGTTGATCTGTTTTTGAGTGAGTATGGAGGCTGTCACTTCTTGTAGTCGTTCACGTTGGTCTGACTCCCACAAAGCTTTCATCAAACCCATAGAGGTCCGTTCGTACAACTCGCCATCGGTTGGAAGAGTTTTCCATAAGCTTTCAAAAGCAACGGCCGCTTCATTGGATTTCCCCTCTTCGATAAGTAGCCAACCTGTCCAGAATTGTTTACAGTTTGCATCGGCTTTTTCCAAGTCTTTTCTAAACCCATCAAAATCACGATTTGCTTCCACTTTGTCCCTGTATATTTGCCAAAGCTGTGCCGTACCGCAATTACATATCGTGTCTTTTCTGGATGCTGAGCTGGCTACGGTAGGTGTATCACCCTGCCAACCCTTATCTTCCAGACTGACTCCAGTTCCTTGAGCTAAAAAATCTCCCCCATCAGTAAACTGAGTTGTATTGTACCCACTCCAACCAACCCCCAAGACCATCAAAATACCAATGAAGCTAGCAGCGATTCTCATGGTAGTCTTCGAATCTAAGGTTTTCGTTTTTACCTGCCACCATTCTTTTGCTGTTTCAATAGTAGGATTCCGAAACACATCAAAAATCGTGATTTCTAAGCTACCCTTCCATTTACGATAGGCCTCGTTACTGATTTCTGGAACGGCCTCATCTTCCGTAAAAATAGTATCCCAGTCTGACTCTTCCTGCGCGTCTTCGATTGCATCGTTGAAATATTCTTCTTCTTGTTCATACCATTGTATCTTCAATGCAGCCACTAACTGCCGAAGGTCATCGTCGGCATTGAGTAACTTAGTATCTTCTGAGCGTTGGGTAAGCGTTCCTTCTCCAAATACCATGCGAGAAATAGCCCGCTCACCGTATGTATCAAATAATTGTTTCTTGTCCATTGCAGTAATGATTTTGAAGTTGTTTAATAAAATCAATAGCCACTTCTTTCGATGGCTTGATGGTAGGTCCTATAAAACAGTATAGTAATAGCCCCGCTCCTTCTTCTATCTTTTCACGGATATTCTCTTTTTTACCACGATAAAGCTCTTGTGCCACTTGCGTATAATCCTTTATTGAGGAATAACGTAATGCAGCCTTCATATTTATGGATGTATTGTGTTTTTCTCCTAATTTTCGCACGTACTGTTCAATAAAAAAACTACATCTTTCTCGGTTTTGAACCAAAAATTTAACCATATCATCTTTATAGAATTTTATTCTCAAACTTAAAAACAGCTTTAATCCTGCGCTTCGATGATTGTTAAATAACTTTTCATTTTGCTGATAGGCAAAGTATTGGCCAATAATATCCTTTCTTGGAATCTTCAAAATCTCATCTTCATAAAAACAAACAAAATAATAATCTTCTATCTTATCAAAATGGTCGTAACCAGCTCTTTTTTCCCGCCGTATTAGAATACGTTTATAAAGTTGTTCATATTCGTTTGCCTTGTCTTCAAACAGCTGTTCTTTTATCAGATTGCGCATATGTTTATCTTCAACATATTTATCTGCCTTTTTTCCCAACAAGTAATCGGGGGTAATAACTTGTGAATTAACAGAATCCCCAATCGGAATTTCTTGCTCTAACTCACTATAGAGTATTCGTTTTTCCACTTTGGCACTGTTGATTTTTTCATTAGTCTTGATAGCATCATTCATAATACCCTTAAAATCCTCCTCATATTCGATACCACAAATGAGGTCTCTAAGTTCTTCTTCGTACTTTTCGATTCTAACGCTAATCTTTTTGATTCGGGATTGTATTGATTCTCCACCCATTTTATTCAATATAGCGTGGAAAATATCATTACGTAACCAGATGTATGCGTAACCAATCGCCAAGGACGGGTCAATCGTAGCTGATGGGCTATTTTCTATTTTACCATAAATACCTGCTCGTAGCTTTACATAGAGCTGCCTCATGGCTTCTTCTTTGGCTTGATTAAATGCCATTTCTTTATCAGACCGAAAGATTTGTGGATATCCTCCACCATAATTATTCCCCTCATAATCGTTGTCTGCTCTTAATTTTAGATTAAGAACTTCACTTTTTGTATTCTCTGTAAATCTTATTAAATCTCTGAGAGAATCATTCAATTTACCAGTATTCTCGTTCTTATTTGAGCCTATATAGTCAAAAAAATGGGCAATTGTATTGAAACGGGTTTGTAACTCTCTAGGAAACGCCGTCTGCCTGGCATATGGTGGGAGCAACTGAGCTAAAAAAAATTGATAATTCCAGTGTTTTAATGCTAAATCCTTAACAATTTGATATTCTTTTACATAGATGTCATGCCGCCAGTGAAGTAGTGATTCAAAAAGCCTTTCATCAAATTCCGTTGCGGTTGCCTCTTTTTGCGGACTTCTATCCAACTTTTCACGGAGAACTGCCTTATATTTGAATGCTCGTAGCGCAAATAAGTCGCCTAAATCCCAAAAAGCTTTTTGGAAATTGAAAGATTCCTTATATTTCTCGTCTTTTGGGTTTGCCATGAATGACCGAAAATCCTCAAATCTAGCTCTCTTGACTCTTTCACTATCAGTTATGGTCTTTTCGTCACTATCCACTGTGTTTAATTTTTCATTTACGTACTTCTCAAAATACTTTAAGGCATTATTTTTATTAGTTTGGTTTTTGGCAAATTTTTCAATGCCTGCTTTCAACGAATCGTTCAATTCACCAATTTCACTTACCCTCTTGGTCTCAAAATCACCTTCCACAATGATCTGCTCTTCAAAAAGATTCCATAGGTTGTCAATTATGCCTGTATCAAGTCGAAAAAGGGCAGCTGTAATTTTTTTGACTTGATATTCTTTCCCATCAACCTCAATGATTTCTTCTTGAAACCAGTCATTTATTCTAAAATAATTGCGACGAATCCCTTCGAATCGTTGCAAAAAATAATAAATTAAGTCGTAATCGTCTGGGAGTGAATCGTGGGGTTTGAGGAACGTATCTATCACTTTGGGATGCGCGGCATCACTATTATCAATATAGCGTAAGGAGGCTTGAAAATCAAACCTTGCCTGAAGGGTAAGTAAATTTGTCCCTTGCTCATAATCTAATATATTCATTTACTTAATGATTTTGGTTTTCGGTTTTGTTTTTCTAATTTTTGAAGTGATACATTTTACTGAAATATTGTGTGATCTTTTGAACCACTCTTCCCTGTACTTCCTCAAGCTTTCCTTTATCAGTAAAAGTGCCAATCAAAGCACCATTTTTTGATAAATAATAGGTAAGTATTATATTATTTTGGCTACCTGAATAAGTTCCACTTAAAACGAAAGCCCCAGGGTAATCTTCTGATTCAACATAAGCAAAAGTATTCGTCTGATTGTATCGAGTTTTATCCAAATTTCCTTTAATCCCTGCTGTAAATTTGAGTTCATCTATTTCTGGGGGGGTATTTTTTCGAAAATTTTCAACTCTGATAACAGGTTTTACTTCTTCAATTGATATGGCACTGCGGATGTTATCATCTACAATACCAATATTAAAATCAACTTGTGCCTCTCGCCCAGGAGCTGCTCCTTTTACAAAGAAAGCTTGCTGACCCACTCCTATTTCATTAGCTAAAATAGAAACTTCTTTCACAATATAATTTAGTAATCCAATAACACTTATATAAACATTACCCCTCTGTGTCTCTGTAACACTGCTGCTTCCTCCACGAAGCCCACGTAAAAAAGCATAGGTAGCAAGTCCTTGTTGACGGCTATTACTTTCAAAACTTGATTTATTAGAAGCGGAACTGGCTAATATATAAATACCAGAACGTTCTTTAAGGTCTTCTAACACTTTGAGCTCACCCTCTGATATAGATTTACTCTGACTTAATAGGGTTGAAATACCTTGACCAGCTCCACATAAGTCGAGGATTACCAATTTTTTGCTTGCTTTAATCTGTTGTAAATAATCTCTCAATGTACTGAAAGACAACATATATTTTTCCCTGGTCTGTGTATCGTTCATTTGGGTAACATCTGTTGTTTGGGCACCTGCTAATAAAAAGTATAAGTCTTCATTAGAAGGTGATTGCGTTTTATAGTGAACCCCGTGGCCGCTTAGATACAAAATAAATATATCATCTACAGATAAATTTTTAGCTGATTCCAATGCAGCAATGACTGATTTTTTATTTGCTATTTGAGTAGGGTTTTTGGTTGGAAAACTAAGAACTTGAATATTAGTATTCTCTTTACCAACCATTCGACTACATACTAATGATAAAGCCGAACCTACTTTTTCAGCATCTTTGTGCGCAAAGTGAAGACCAGCTGTAGAAGCGCCTACTACCAAAGCCTTTATTTGTAATTTTTCATTTGAGTTAGGTGTCTTTTTACTCGTAGGACTACTTGTGGATATTTGTTTTTCTATGCCTTTCTTTTTTGTCAAAGTATCGATAGTAGAGAAAATCCAACTAGAAGGTACAGTTTCTTCCAGTACTGTAGCATTTGGGTTAAAATTTATAGGTGGTATTTCTATGATTCTTGGAGTAGAACTTACCCAATTTTCGTTATTAAAAGCTGTTACTGATAATCTGTTTAGATTTTTTCTACTCAGCCAAGCATTGAATCTATTCAAATTTATTTTCAACTTAAGTTCTTTATTGTTCGGGACAAAACGTGGCCTTAAATCGGAAATTAGCTCGTTTTCATTAATCCCGACAGCAATTCGACCAATACCACCCCCTTTATTTTCTACCCTAACAATGAGCTCATGGCCATCTAAATTTAACTCAACAGAGGGAGGTAAGGGAATTGCCTCAATGTTAGGTATAGAGCGAATTGATTCGCTTGAATAACCAAATAAAATAGGTAGTAAACCAGGACGATAATATCTATGGCGTATTTGGTTAAACTCAATGGATTTCCAAGGTTGTTGATCATCAGTTGTATCTTGTACTGAGTAATGTGCTAATTCGGAAGCATTTGCTGAAGCATCAAAAAGTCCCGAAGGTGTAATAGTTATCCATCCTTTATCACCAAATGGGATGTATGTAACCATCTCTTTTCCAGACTCTAAATCCCACATTTTTATCAAATTATCGGTTGCCACAGAAATCATAAATTGATTGTTAGGTGAGAAAGCAACTCCCATAATATGACCCGTATGGCCTCGCAAGATTCTGTTGTATCGTGTTTTTTTATTTTCTAATAATATACTCCCATTATCATCATAAGTAGCTATATATTCATTGTCATCTACAAATGGTATTCGAGCATCCTGAGAAGTTAATGACGAATTTATAATTTCTGAACGAAACACCTTAATTTTTTTCCATTTGTTATTTTCACTTATCCATTTGCTTTTTAACTGAGATGTAACTACTAAAAAACTTGTTCCATCAGATTGAAATTCTAAATCTTCCCAGTTTCCATTAGGGCTGACCAATTCATCTATTACTTCATTTGTTTCAGTATTCCATATGTATAAACAACTATCCATCATAGTGGCTGCTAATGAACTAAATTTTGAAAATATTATAGGTTCATCTTTGAATATATCTATTTTATCGTCATTCTTTAAGTTGATTTTAGAAATCCAATTTTTTATTTTACTTTTAAAAGGCCACTTACCTCCACTTATCTTCCATAGATTAGCCATATCTTTTTGTATCGGATTGATTAATTTAATGACTGAATATTGCTCTTTAAAATTCATTTTTTTTTCAACAATATCTTTTTTTATGGTTTCTTTTTTTAAATAATCAAAAAATTTGCCCGTTTTAAAATCCCACCTTTTAATTGTTTCATTTATTTGTTCAAAAAGTATTTCATTTCCATTTTTATCAAAAGATATTCGACCACTTAACGACTCCTCTTTTTTGAATAAGAAATTATCACTCGAACTCAATATACTTTGAAGATTTTGGTCCCAAATTTCAATTTGATTTAATCTAGCCAATGCAACATATTTATTGTTTGGAGAAAATTTAAAAGCAGTATAATTGTTGAATATTCGGTTTATTATTTTGCCATTTATAAGTTCAGTTAAAACTAACATTTCTCCTTCTTTTTTTGTGGTTAACTTATTATTATTATCATAGAATCCATCGTATTTTTCAGTAATTTCTTCATTTCTAAATATGCTCGTTGTTTTGAAAAGATCATTTCTGTATTTATCGTCAGTTAAACTTAAAAAACGACTTCCATCATTAGAGAAAGTTAAATATTTTCCTGAAAAAGTAAAGAAAGAACGAGCAACAGTTTTAGCTTTATTTCCAGCATTTCCATTATAATTTAAATCTTTTGGTTCTTATGGTATTGCTACTGAATAGATAGAGTCGGGGGGAATCATTGCTCTTATCTGCCCGACTGGAATTTCTAACTTATAATTAAAAATAAGTGACTTATCATTAAATTTTCCGTACCATACTATCGATTCATTGTCTGGTAAAAAAGACCCACCATATCCTCCACTATCGTTTGTCTAACCTTTAATAGGTTTCCGTATTTTTAAGTGATAAAGAGTTAATTTAACATCCCTTGGGCCATTTAAACCAGATAAAAAATATTTATTGTCTGATGAAAAAGACATTGCAATATTTGTGGAGAATGTACTATGGTTTGCCGTTATATCGAACCATTCTTTTGAATTTAATTCATAAATACGAATAAAATGACTATGTATTCTATGCATTGATACATATTTCCCATCAGGTGAAAATTCAGCTTTAGATAGTTCAATACTTTCATTTAAAAGTAAGCTATCAAGCAACTTGGTATTTGCTAAATTCCAAATTTTAATATTTCCTTTGGATGAAACTGCTAAAATATTTTTTCCATCTTTTGAAAACATTAAATTTTTAACAGGTTCTTTATAACCTTTAAACGTATGTAATAATCTACTACTGCTAGCTTCCCATAGTTTAATCTCACCACCGGTGCTACCAGAAATTAAATAATGACTGTTTGGTGAAAAATTTATACACGTTATGGTTGTTAACTTATCCAAACTTATATTAGGAATTATCAAATGCGATTTTTGAGCTTTGGCAGTAGTATATAAAATAAGTATTCCGTAGAAAATGCATAGGTGTTTAACCGAGTTTTTCATTAGTAAAAAGAGTTTTTAATTGGTTTTGTCTCTGATTAATCTGATAGTTCCTTGTTCGCGTTTAGGTTTGTTGCTGCCTATAAAATACACATCGGCCTGGTAAACATAAGTGCCTTCACCTGCGGGTTGCTGCTGTCCATTCATTCCGTTCCATCCCCTCGTTAAATCGTTGGGAGCAACGTCCTCTTCAAAGAAAATCGTTGAGCCGTTCAAATCCAATATCCGATAGGTTATTTTTTTGATACCCTCCCCACCAAACGGCACCCATTTGTCGCTCAGTCCGTCGCTATTGGGGGTAAATACCTGTGGAAAACCCAATTGGCAGTTGGCTACGCGCAGCGCATTGAACGATTGGAGGGAGTCTTGGCAAGTTCCATCACTAAACTTTACCTGTATATCGTATAAACCACTGTTGGTAAAATTGACCGTTGGTTGGGGTCCTTTCAGGATGATTACAGGCTGTTGTGGTGCCGAAATGCGCCATTCGTACTCGGTAGCGGCTCGTTCCATATCCATCTGTAGTTGTACGATTTGGCTGGGACAAATAGCCTCGGGGAGCATAAGGCCACGGGCTTTGGGAGCAGGGCGTACCGTAACCCGTATGAGTGTATCGGCATAGCAGTTTCTGTTTGCACCATACACCCGAACCCGAATCGTTTTTGTACCCGAGGTCGCAAAGCGAAAAATAGGGTTGGCATTGGTACTGTCTTTGGATAGCCCTTCTGGTTCAACCACAAATGCACCCGACCCTGATACCCGTAGACGAATGGGTTCGTTGGGGCAAACTGTCGAGGTTGCCAACTGTACACTGGGCTTTGGGGGAGATACGACCACTACTGTTCTTGGGCGGGTAGTATCAGTGACGCAGTTGAGCTTTACAATCATTCTGACAGTATAAGTACCTATTTTGTCAAACGTTTTGGCTACTCGCTGCCCGTTGTATCGGGTATTGTCAGAGAACAGAAACGTTACCTCGGCCTCCGCACTTCCTGGGGTGGTATTTTGTAACTGAAGGCTACTCCCCACACAGACTTCGGTGGCACTCATCCAAAGCGCCATACGCAGACGCGTAGGATACACTTTCAGCTTCAATTCATCGCTGACAGTATCACACTCATTGATACCCACGAGCTTTATAGTGTAGATCGTCAGTGAGTCGCCCAGAGCAGGTAAACTCAGCCATTTCTCATTGCTTTCAAATGTCGTCAGTTGCCCATTGACGTATAGTAATCGGCGTTGGACTTTTATTGGAGATACATCCGTGACCAAAAACTGGGCGGGCGAGCAACGTCCTGCCGTCGAGTCAATGCCTATTTGCACGAAGGGCCGAGCCAATACTGTAACCTCGATCGATTCAGTTTGTGGATTGCCACAGCCTGATGAAGAAGTTTGAATAAGGCGATACACCACCTTTTGATCTTGTAGTGTGCTGTTGGTGAGGCGTTGAGGCGGTAGTTGGTGAGTAGTAGCTATGACTTGTCCCTCTTTTTCCCAACGATAGGATACATCAGCGCGAGCAGGCTGATTGACCGTCAGGACTGCCTCCAACGGCCCGCAGCCTCGGGTAGTGCTGGCCAAAATTTTGAACGGAGCAACGGGACTGGCCATTTCGACTTGGACCGACTGACTCACAAAACAATCAAGTGCGCCAGCTTCTAATTTCACATTGGAGGTACCCGCAGGCAGCATCAATCTTGGTTTTAGATCGGTCGAGGCCAATGCACCATTTACATACCAACGCACTTGGTTGGTACCTATAATCTCTGCCTGAACGTCGGGTGCTTGACCTACACACGCGCCTTTGACCAACAACCGATTGATGCGCGGCCGTCCGATTGTCACTGTGCCAGTGGCTGTGCCTGGGCAACCCATGCTTCCTCTGACCGTATAATTGACCATCACTTGCGATGCTGTCAGACCCTGTAAAAACAGCGTATCCTCCTTGATTTGGCAACCATTGCAACTCCAAACACCGCCCGATAGGTCGGCTTTTAGTACGACCGAGGGAGCTTGTTCGCATACGGTTTGGTCTATCACACGTAGCTCTGTGCCTATGACCGTTATTTTTATCGAGTCGGCAGCGGCACATGGTGGTGTACCCTGTTGGTATTTGACCCAAAACTCGCCTTTTTGTTTGGGGTCAAATGAAGTACCTTGAAATAACTGATTGTTGATAAGCCAGCGGCCACCAGTGGTATTGGCAACTAAGGCAAAACGGGGACTCCCTACGCATAAGGTAGTATCGCGTGGGAAGGTTATTTTCATTTTTTCGATACCCCTAATCCAAAATTGTCGCTCCAATTTCACAGGTACATTGCCCGTACATTCATTGTTGGCACTCGCTGTGATTTTGTAGGGCTTATCCGAAAAATCAAGCCATACTCCTGCTGCGGTGATTTCGAGGCTATCGTTCAAAAAATACTTCACACCCGCTACTGGATTGGTAATTTTGAAGAGCGTGCGTTGGCACAAATCAGGAAACATGGGTAAATTGAGTGTAGGAGCCGCCGAAACTTTATAGACAAGGGTCACCTTCTGGGAACGAACTTTACAGCTGTTTTCTACCTCCAACGTTACGGTATAAATACCTGGACTACTAAACTCTATGCGAGGAGTGGCGTTTTGGGTATTGGGTGTACCTCCTACCCAACGAATACCATTTGATAACGTGTAGTAATATACGCTTCCTTTTGACCCGCTGGCATCTAAACGGACGATGGCCTTGCCGTTGGTAAGGCATACCAGTGCGGTGTCTTTACTGATAGCCCTTGAACCCGAATCGGCTAAGGCAGCAACTGCGCCATCAATCACATTGATTGTAAAAGGAATATTGATGGCTTCGGTTACACAACCATTTTTGAGCGAAAGCGTACCCTGAAAACTCCCCGTACTCGTGTAGGTGGTCGAGTAGTCATGATTGGTTTTGCTTTCAGTTTGGCCATTGCCGTAGTTGATTTGAGTAGTAGTTCCTTCTTCGGGACAGAGTTTTATTTGAAATTTCGCCAACTTATCCACACAAGGTGCGGGAGCAGTAATAATAGCGGTGGGAGTATTGCTGAAGAAGATGTTAGCAGGAGCTGGGTAGTCTGCTAATTTAGTAGATGGATGAAAAGAAACCCAAACAGATACTTCATGGCGTTTGTACACCATACAATCAGCCAAGTCAAAATCATTCTCTCTGACGATAGAGGTATCTCTGCTTGATTTTGGTAAATCAACAGTCAAGTTTTCGGTGCGATTACCCCACTCTATACGGAATTTAACAATATGTTCTGTCCAAGCAGGCACTTTGATGCGTATGCCTGCACGACTCGTCTTAGTGCCAGCATCTATGCAAAAAACACCCTTCAATGCGGCGGCATTTACGGCCTCTTTGGGTACCTGGGCATAGATTTTGGCAATACCCGCCAAAACAATTGCTAAAATGCAAGCTATCTTTTTCATATTTCTTTTGATTATTTGGTTAAATACCTACGCTAAAATCCCGTTTCCAATACGCTATCCAAGGTGTTTCACCAAGTTCAAAATACCCATCCAGTAAATGTTGGTTTAGCTCAACCAATACCGAAAACATCAATTCGGAATCATTACACCATAAACACTGTTGAGGCAAACTAAACACTGCCTGATATTTTGACTGTTCAAAGATGACAATGTCGTCATCTTCGTACTGTCCTTGTTGGCAAAAAGCATTCTCGCTTTGGCTATTCAATACGCTTGAAATCAAATCAATAATCATGATTTATTATTAGATTTTGAGATACACTATCTGTTAGTTCATGCTTTTCAATTCACCTTTTTTTTGTTTTAGAAAAAATTGCCGATAAATTTTTTGTTCCTCTTTTTCAGTCACAAGTCCTCGATCAAGTTGAAGTGTATCTCTGCATAAATGCGTAATGGTAGCCGTTACGACATCTCCTTCGGTAAATTGTAGCATTAGCTCACTCCCCTTGGTATCCCACCAGCCTTTGCAGATAATCGTCATCGGGGGCGGGTGTTCTACTGCAATCGTATCTATATTTCCAATTTCAAAACGCCCATTATCGTACAACCGATAGTAAGTTGGAGCTTTGTTGGTTGTATCTGTTTCCTCAGTAATTGGTTGGGAAGTACAAACATCTGAAAGGATAATCTCCTTTTGTAAAACCCATTCCGATTGGGTCAATTGTTGTATATCTACCGTAGGCGTGTTTTTTTTGGGGGATTCACACCCCCCCAATGCTAAAAGACACCATAATATAAGTACTTTTTCCATCAGTTAATCCCTATTTCATCTTCCACTAAAACAGGGATAGTAAGAAGATATTGATGAATATTCAATCGTTTTAGTGCTTGCCAACAAACATCTGTCTGACAGTGTAAAAAAGAAAGATTTTTTCTTTCGACATAATTACCAAATGCCTCAGCAATGGGATTCACGATGACGTTTTCCAAGTGGTAAGGTTCAAAACCAAGCTGCGTAAGCTTTTGACACAAATTGGCTTGAACCGAACAGATATATCCCGTGTATTCATGTTCATGTAGGTAGCGAATACACAACCATATCAGCACATTTAAAATTTTACTTTCAATCTCCTTTGGTAATGGAAAATCCAAGACCTTGGCCAATCGGCCCACTTCTACCTGTGTTTTTTCAAAGGGAGATTTACTAAAACCAAAATAATATTCTGAGGGTAATAGTCCCCCATATTTATTTTGGAAAATAGAAATGGTTCCCACCAATTTATCTTGGTAATAAAGCAACAGAATGGTGTCTTCTATCGCCTCAAAAAAAGGGGCTGAGATACTCGCTTTATAATTACTTCCTTGATGTACTTTGGAATAGGATGCTTGTGCCAGCGAAAGGACATCTTCTTTTTCTTGTGCTGTTTGGGCAATTCTGTAGCTAAACATGATGATAAGTGTTTTAGTGAAACTCACTTATTCATGCTTATTCAATGACTGTTTTTTTCAGATGAAGAATAAAAAAATCCCTTTATGGCAGAACGCACCAAGGGATTTGAGAGTGGAAGGTATGTCAGGACTAATCTTTCTTTTTAGCTTCCTGCATCAATTTTTCTTTTAGCTGATTAACAAGCAAATTGTCGTCTTTTATTTCAATTACGCCCAATTTCCGAAGAAGCGTTTTGCCTTTGTAAAGATTGATTTCTACGGGAATCATGCCATTGACTGCTCGTTTATACCTCCCGCGCAGGGAGAAAGTGCCCTCGGTGATCGTATTTTCATACCAAAAATCTGCACTTTGCTCGGACTCGTCTCGTAGTTTGGCATTGAGTTTATCGCTTAGTTCGAGTATGTCGCCTAAATCCTCGTCCTGAAAACTACAACTGCCTATTTTGAGTTTATTTCCTTCGAGTAGATTTACACTGCTGCGAGTGGCCTCATCTACGATTCCTAAATAAATATCGTTTTGGGCTTGCTTCGGGGTCAAAAATTTAGGTTGCTGTACTTGACCCACAGCCGCTGCTACTTTGGGGGTATTGACTTCGGCATAATTGAACCAAGTACTTATCTCCAAATATGCCTCTGCTCCAAAGTACTTGGTAGCCGCTCCCGATTTTATGCCCCGCAGCAAGCTATACGTCAAAAAACCGTGTTCGTATAGGGGGTGCTCAAAAGAGGCTTGATTGGTGGCCGAACTGGCCAAAAAATAAATCCCCGTCCTGCTACTCATATTGTCTAAGGCTTTTTCTCTGTTGGGCCGATTTTGTTTCATCACCAGCGCATCGGCCTGCAATTGCGCTGCAGACTCTGAGCCACAAGCATCCATGACAATAATTTTTTTGCGGGCGGGTAAGTCGTTCAACAGCTTGGTGAGTTCGTTGCGAGTGGCCAAGACATAATTTTTCTCCACAAATTCCGATAACGTGGTTTTGCTCAGGTCGGTACTTTCTTGCCTTATGCCTTGCAGCAACATGGCAAAATCGTTCTCGCCCGCTTTATTGGTAAAAACCTTCCCGTGCCCAGAGAAGAAAAAATAGAGGTAGTCTTCGGGCTTGATGACTTTTTTTAGTTCTGTCAAGTACCGAATTATGTTTTCTTTGGTAGGCTGGAAAGCGGTTGGCTGCGCCTGAGAAAAGAGAACCATTTTTACCTTTCCTTGCGTAGTATCAATAAACGAATGTGCCACTTTTTCGATTATCTGTTTCATCACTTCGGCATCTTTGGAGGCATACCGTAACCCCAAAGTATTTGCCCCTATCGTTACTCCGTAAAAAGATGCTTTTTTGACCTTTACCTCGGCTTTAGGCGTAACTCCGCCCGACGATACCATCGGTTCTATGGGATTTTTTGCAGCCCCAGTGAGCACGTAGCTTATGGTGTCACCTCGGGTACTGATTTGGTTGCTTTGTTCGTAAGCGACCACTCGCAGTAGGTTGGTGCCATTCCCTAAAAAACGTTGATAGTTTTTTAGGGAAAGCGTACGGACAAATTCACCCGATGCAGGATTGGTTGACTTTTGAGTACGCAAGTCCGTTTCTACCTCAATGTTATCTATAAAGAGCACAATCTTTCCCAATCCACCGTCGCGTTTGGTGGCTTTGATGGTAAGGACATCTCCTTTGAGCGATAATTTAACCGCGGGCGGTAGAGGAATACGAGTATCTTTGATACTTGGCGGGAGGCCGTTTTGTGTATAACCCAGCAACTCTTGCATCAACCCAGGCACCCAGTACCGTTCTTTCAACTGCACCAAATCAAAGGTTTCCAGCCCCTGCACGTAGTACATCTTTTTCATGGCCCCTGGACTGGCATCAAAAAAGCCTTCAGGGCTGGTTATTACCCAATCGGTAGAGTCAACGGATATTAGAGAAGCTAATTCTTTACCTGTCTGAACAGACCAGATTTTGGCAGTATGATCATTTGACCCAGACAATAAATACTTACCATCTTTTGAAAAATCTAAGCCATTGACAGAGCCTGTATGCCCTTTTAATGTCCTGATATAAGTTCCTGTATTTCCATCTCTGATGACGATAGTTTGGTCTTCTGAACCAGAAGCCAAATACCGCCCATCTATTGAATATTGAAGGCGGAAAATAGTTCCAGTATGGTCTTTGAAATTGTTTTTTCGCTCATTGGATAGATCCATCAAAGTTACCTTTTCATTAATACCACCATAAGCTAAAAAACGCCCATCGGGCGAGAAAGCAATCGCTTTAAGCCCTTTTTCTTTGGGATTGATGTCTTTTAATAAATTACCAGTGTTGACATTCCATACACCGATTTGAGTATTGGCATTTGTAAGAGCAGCTACCAGTGAATCGTCGTTTGAAAAAACGAGAGAGTTACCAGTAGGAGATATATCGAACAATGAAAACCGTCCAGAAAATATTCTCATACCTAAGAACATCATCAATTCTGGATTGTCTACATCAACTATTTTGGGATAGTCCAATTTTCTTGCCAATCTTTTGCCTTCAATATTGAATAGGTAAATACCGCCAAACTCATCAAGTTTTCCATAGGTAGCAATATATTTACCTTTGTTAGATATTTGTGAGTTACAACATACTACTATACTATTTTCGTTTATGCGAAAAACAGACGGAGTAGCTTCGTTTCTCTTCCAAAGCACATTGTCAATTCCCCATATATTCGTCTCTTTTCTATTATTATCATTATAGTTGGGGATATCTGCACTTGTAGCAAAATCAAAATCAGACGTAGATTTAACACCACTTACTGTGGCAGAATGTTTATGTAAGATTTGAAATTGACCATTTGTGAAATTGAACTTTTTTGAAAAATTATCCCAATGGCCCGTTAAAATACTTTGGTCATTTTCGCCCCATGCAACAGCACTTACATTTCGTTGCCCATCTCCTTCGTATTCTTTGCGTTTTAGACCATTTTTTGATGAGAGCATGATAGTTCCTGTCGAGAAACCCAATAGGAATTGACCATCTTTTGAAATTTCTAACTGAGAAATAACCCCAGCATAACTTATAGATGATTGGATGAACTGAAACAAGATTGACTCCATACCTTCAATATTCCCTGAAGCGTATGATTTTTTTTCAGAGGTATTTATCTCAAAAACGTTTGTTTCCTTACGAAACCTATCAATAATCAAGATTTTTTGAGCGGATGTGAGTACTGTGAATTTATCATTGGTGAAGTATTGAAAGTTTGTGATAGTGCCATCCATAAAGGCCCCAAACTTTATATTTGAATCATATTTTGTCCCAGTAATGAGGCTATCTACTTTTATTTTACCCGAAAACTTATTGGTAATAGCTTCCCATTTTTCAAGCCCATCCTCTGGACTATTGCTCATAAATTGACTTGTGGTTGGTACATAAATAACCTTATAATTTTCAAGATTTTGTCCCTTTTTATTATCTCTCTTCTTGTCTTCAATTATTTGACTTAGAATACCCTTCTCAATCATTAGTAATTTCATGCAGTATTTTGTTCCATAGACAACACCTGCCTGAGCAAACCCTTCGCTTTTTCTACTCTCATCATTATTGGGTAAAAAATGCAGTAACTTGATAGTAGTCTGATGGTTAGATAAGTTTTCTTCTTCTTTTCGTGTACTCGTATTCCAAACTTTAATGGGTTCGTTGCCTATTGTTTTCAGAAACTTACGAATATCTTGATGATGATACTTTTGGAAGGCTTCGAGGTTAGCAACGGCCATAGAGAGAATAAATTTCCCGTCAGGAGAATAGGCTACAAATTGAACTGACCCTTCGTGCTTACCTAAAACAGCTACTTGTTGCCCTAAAAATACATCCCATAGCACCACAGTTTTGTCAGAGCTTCCTGACACAATCGTCTTACCGTCTGACGAAAAATCAATAGAGTTCACTTCCCTACTATGCCCTTCGAGCGTTTTAAGTAGAATGCCCGTATTTTTTTCCCAAATCTTAATCGTCCCATCGGCGGACGCACTGGCCAAAAGTTTGCCATCGGGTGATTCTTGTAAATCATTAATTTGTCCATAATGCCCTATCGGGATACGGAGTTCAGGCTTTTGTGCCCAAGTGGCAACCCCTATCAGGAGCATAGCAATATAGATCAACTTTTTCATTGGAGTAAGGGAGGAGGTTAAAAACGAGCATAAAAATAATCTTCTCTTTCACAAGGGGTATCTCTCTTGGCACCAAATTTAAACAATGGTTCAATAAGTCCAATCGTAAATCCAATTTCATGGCTTCCCACGCCTTTGAGGCCGCTGATAGTGAGGTCGTAGGTATAAACAAACTGGACTCGCCCCATACGTAACCCTACGCTACCCATGAGTGCATCTTGCTGCCAATAAGGCCCAGCTTTTTTGAGCGGTAGTCCTCGGTAGCCTACTTGTAAAAGTAGAGGCGAGTACGTGTATTGCGCCATGAGGTCTAACTGTTGGTTGCCGTATTGGCTTCGCCAATTGAACATGACGGAGAGTGTCTCTTCCCTTTGTTCTGTTTTTTGATGGCCCCCATTGGTATCTTTTAAGTGGAGTTGCCAGCCTCCGTGGATGCTTTTGCGGAAGGCACTCCAACGACGAGGTGGATGAGATAAAGATTGGTTCTTTAAAGGATAAGCCCCCTGTTGAGCAGCTACCCCCAGCCACCACCGCGATGCCCCAACCTGCGGAAAATAATCAAACAAAAGACCGCATCCCGCCGAAAAATAGCGGTCTTGCAGCGAGGCCGATGCCAAAGGATCATTACTATTGGCAACAAAAGAGCCATTATTGAGAGCGGCATATTGATCTACCAACGTCAAACCGCCCAACCCACCAAATTCCTTGAAGGAAGCACCAACTTGGAACGCCATGCTCACGTTCCAGGTATCGCCCCAAATCTTGAAGGCGATAGGCACAGCCAAATCAGTACGCTTGTACCAGCGGTCTTGGCTGTGGTGCATTACTGTTACTCCCAGACCTACTTTATCATCTGCAAACAGTCCATCTAAGGTAAAGAGTGTGCTATTGATATTGGCCAAATTTTTCCATTGCGAGCGATGTACAGTGGTAGTGCGGAGAGTCCCCAGTTCTCCCACGAAAGCGGGATTGTGATAGGCCCCTGAGCTAAAAAAGTGCGAAAACTGTGGATCTTGCCCGAAAGCAATTCCACTCAACAACCAACAAAGCGACAAAACCAACAAATTTTTCATGGGTAAAATCAGTTTTAGTGAGACATCATTTACCTATCATGCTTTTTGAAATGCCGATTTTTTGGAAAACGTTAATAAGGAATGACTTTTTATCTATTATTATAACGAAATAATAACGTTATAAAAACTTTTTATTAAAAATGATAAAATCACTCTCTCAATAAAATCATTATAATATTTGTTAAAAAAGGAAAAATTTTAACCTAAAATCCATCGAAAATTAAAACAACAACAAATTTTTTACATGTATGTTGCTTTTAAATAAACAACAATATTTTAAATACTTTCAGGATACGTAACTAGTTGATAATCATTGTCTACAAGGGTCTATGTATCACAAATAATTCGGAAACTATCACAAATAATTCGGAAATAGGTGTTTTATCTATCACAAATAATTCGGAGAACTATCACAAATAATTCGGAACTATCACAAATAATTCGGAAAAGATTAAAAGTTATCCACATATCCACATTGGGGCGCCTTCTGCCTTCTCTTGAACTCTGTCTATCTGGCAACTATCACAAATAATTCGGAAAAAATATTTGATGTATGTTAAGACCTCAAGCGGTTGAATCATCTACTGCTGGACTGTCTTACGAACCCCTGAAATTTATTAACTATCACAAATAATTCGGAAATAAGTATTTTCTCATAAAATATCATGTTTGAAAATTGATATGATATATCTATTGTAAATTTTAATATGATAATTATATTTGCGTATGCATATTTATTGATTATCAATGCCTCCCAAGAAAAAACTACTCCCCGTCATTGAGTCTGATATTAAACTCATTCGAAAAGCCAATGAGTTGGTAGAAGCTAGGTACAAATTTGATATTTGGGAAACTAGGGTGTTTGCCTACATGCTGACGCTGATTCGGCATAACGACGTTGATTTTAGAGAATACGAAATCAACGCGGGTGACATCGTTAAAGAGTTTAAATTGCATGATTCAGGATTAGTGTATGACAGCATCAAAGCGGCGGGTGAAAAACTGTTAGACAAAAAAGTAGGTATTATCCGCACAACTGAAGACGGAAGAAAGGAGCAGTTTACAACGCACTTGGTGGCTTCTACGGCTACTCCCGAGGAGAAAGGTGATTACATTAAACTTAGCTTTCACCCTGCGCTGAAACCTTTTTTGCTTGAATTGAAAGAAAGGTATTTGGTCTATGATATTCGTAACATATTGAGCCTGACAAGTATTTATTCGGTTCGATTGTTTGAATTGCTAAAACAGTACCAAAAAATCGGCAAAAGGAGATTTAGTGTTGACGAGTTACGAATTTTACTCTCCATTGATCCAGATGAATACCTGTTATACGGACATTTCAAGGGGCTAATCAAACGGGCTGAAAAGGACTTAGAAAAACATACAGATATTTATTTTACGTTTGAAGAAGAAGTGATTAAACGTAAAGTAATGTTTATAACCTTCTTTATTTTTGAAAACGCCAAAAATCAGCGTGCTAAGCTCAATACGTCCGAAAGTAGTGAGATACTAGCGGTAGAGACTGAAAATGACTCTACGACCGATTTAGACCGCATTTTTGAGCAGGTTAAGAAGCATGTCTCAAAGGCCAAGGTGAAAAAATGGATTTCAGAGGTTTCGATTACTCAAATTGATAACGCCATTAACTATACGAAACAACATATTAGTGCAGGCAATAAGGTGGTAAATATTGGTGGGTTTTTGAATACGATGGTGTACACTCCCAATTTATATAACAAATACACCCTGCCTTCTAAGGTGGTAAATTCGCAGGTGGTGCACATGGGGAGGGCTGTGAATTTGGAGAAAATTGAAATTAAACGTACGGAGCTGAGAAAATTGACAGAACAATACCGCTTAATCGCTCAAGAATTAGAGAACGGGTATTTTGCGAATGATCCTTTTTTCAAAGATAGAATCATGAGCAAGGTTCAAAATCATCCCTACTATAAACGTCACTTGACGTTCGAAGAAAATTTAGAAAATGAATCCCTACAAGGACTGATGTCTTCTATGATTGGTCAGGAGTTTACAGAATACAATACATTGGTGAGTCAGTATTCAAAAAAAGTGGCAGTGCTGAACGATGAATTAAAATCGCTAGGGTACCGAGAATAATTCCCCGTCGCTTTTTGTAGATGTTTTTAACAGAAAGCGACGGGGAGATGTGCTTAATCGAGCATTTTTAAGCTCGAAGCAAGTGCAATCAGCTGATCACAGGTTTCTTTTCGTTTTTTCGCATTTTTGAGTTTTCCTACTAATTCCGTAATGGACTGAATGAGTTCTTCTTCTGGACTCACTTTTGCAACAACCGCAGGCAACGGTGTTTCCCCACGCAAAAACGTTTCTACCGATTCGATAGTCGTAAATTGGGTGTCTTGAGTGGGTGTTTTGGCGAGTTGTTGAATCACCCCTTTATTCAATTTTACTTTGCCACCCAATACCGAAGTTTTAAGCTCAGGGCTGAGTTTTTCGAGCCCTTGGGCAAACTCCGCATCACGCTTGATAGTCGTTTGTCCTACCTTAAACTCTTCGGCTAATTGCTCCGCCGTTGTTTGTTTTTTAGTGGTTTGAGCATAAGGACCATTTTGGTCCTTATGGTTTTGTTCAGTACTTTCTCCGATGTTTTCATCATAAAGACCATTTTGGTCTTTATGCTCTAGTCGGTCGTATTTTCCCTTGTTTTGCTTCAAATTTAAGTACTTCATTCCCCGTAAGTACGAAGTTTGTTCGGGGGTTAAATTACGCCTACCTAGTTGATTATCAACCATAAAGGCTTTAACCGCTTCAACAGTAGGGTAATTGACAAAGTGAATCGGGAAGTCTAAATTATTTTTACGACAAATAGAGTAACGATTGTGTCCATCTACTAGGACATACACTTGTTTGGCCGAAGTAGAACCTGCCTGAATAGTGGCTTCGGTAGTAGGCCATATTAAAAGGGCTTCGCGACACCCTTCCACCAAAATATTGGTTTCAAGTTGGCTTCTTTCTTCTTCGTGAAGCGGGGGAATGAGGGATTCGAGTTCGGGCAAAATAAGAATATTCTTCTTTACTTCTTCATGTTGTACGAAGGTTGAACTTTGAAAGATTTTTTGTTCCCCCAACGACGATTGATATTTCTTTGCCATATCGTTTGTGTCAATCTAGTTTAGCCAATAATTTCTTTTGCGAGGTTTAAGTAGTCTTTGGCGCCTTTGGAGTTGGCATCGTATTCAAAGATGTCTACTTGCGATATTTGAGACTCTTTTAGGGCGACGTTTAAGCGTATTTGCGTTTTGAAAATCCGAAAAGCGTCCAATTGAAGCTGTACCTGGTCGATGATGTCTCGGTGAATGTTCAAACGTGCATCCACCATCGTTAGCAAAACTCCTTCCACGTGAAGGTTGCTATTGAGACGGCGTTGAACCTGGAAAATATGGTCAAATAATCCTTTTACCCCCTTGAGAGCAGAAATCTCTGGCTGTAAAGTGACTAAGCACGAGTTGGCGGCAATTAGAGCGCTCGTGGTGAAAATATTTAGCGCAGGTGGGCAATCAATGAGAATATAGTCGTATTCGCTGAGTTTAGGGGCGATGGCGCGTTGGAGTTGAAGTTCGCTCAAAACCATACGAATCATGTCGATTTCACGACTTGCCAGGGTTAAGTCACTGGGCGATAAATCGAAATTCGGCGCAATAGGATAGATGGGGAGCGGCTCTTCGTCAATCAGAGCGTGCATGACCTGTTTGTTTGGATTATCAACTCCCAATGCTTGCGACAAATTCCCTTGTGAATCTATGTCAATCACTAATACTTTGAATCCGAAATTAACAAGTGCT
Source organism: Runella sp. SP2 (assembly GCF_003711225.1). Classification (NCBI taxonomy): domain Bacteria; kingdom Pseudomonadati; phylum Bacteroidota; class Cytophagia; order Cytophagales; family Spirosomataceae; genus Runella; species Runella sp. SP2. The sequence goes on from NZ_CP031031.1 coordinate 39,892, forward strand.
TTGCCCAAATTGAGGGTTGTAGTGGTTTTTCCTACTCCGCCTTTGTGGTTGACAACCGCGATGACTTTAGCTTTCGATTGGTAAAATTCTTTCCAACCATAGCTTACCAATACAGGGTATAATTTGGTAAGGTGTTCTTGGTTCAATTCTCTTTCGCCGCTCATTGCTTTTGATAATATCCCTTTAGGAATAGAGGCTGCCTTTTCCACCTTCGTAAAGGTTAACCCCTCTTTATTGCGAAGAAAATTGAGCACTTGCTCATTCGTAATCATAGTTGATTTGGGTTTAATTTTAGACAAAAATACATTATATGTCCAAAATATTGGACAAAACTTGATTTTTTTTCATCTTTGAATGTTCAAAAAATAATTCTCTTGATTTCGATTTAAAAAGTATGTTAATTTGTCCAGTTTTTTTTATAAAAATCTGGACAAATTAGTAGATAAAAATATGAAAACGACTACTTACCTATTGTCAGTAATAGACAGATTACCAAAAGGTTATGTCTTTTCATACACTGATTTCGAGGTTGAAACAACCAAAAAAGAAGCCGTCATCAAGGCACTTAACCGAATGGTGCAAAGCGGTAAACTTAGGAAGCTATCAAAAGGTAAATTTTACAAGCCCGAAACCAGCATTTTTGGACAATTACAGCCCAAGCAGCTCCAAATTGTTAAAGACTTATTAGAAGAACAAGGGAAGCTCATCGGCTATTTGACGGGATACAGCGTTTTTCCTCAGTTGGGCCTGACGACCCAAGTGAGTAATACGTTACAGATTGGGCGAGCCGATAGCAGACCTACTTTTAAGCGGGAACGCTATACTATTTCGTTTATCAAGCAAAAAAATACGATTACTAAAGAAAACATCCCGTTACTTCAGCTTTTGGATGCACTTCGTTACATCAAGAAAATCCCTGATACTACGCTGGACGCTTCAATTAGGCGTTTTTTAGCACTGTTAAAGGATTTTAGCGACACTGATTTTAAAAAAATTACCCGATTAGCCCTTAAATATCCTCCTTCAACGAGGGCGTTGTTAGGGGCATTGTTGGACGAGCTCAACAAAGAAGAGTTTACTAAAAGCCTTTTTGAGAGCCTCAATCCAATTACTACCTACACCTACTCGCTGGGAGGATCCTTAGAAGTATTGAACACAACTAAAAAGTGGAACATCCAATGAAGTTACACGAAAATTCGCTTTTGTTTCGGCAAGCTATCCAAGCAACGGCCGATCAGTTACAAATACCCGCTATTTATGTTGAAAAAGACTATTGGGTTACGTTTGCGCTTTATTTGATTTTTCATCATTCCATTGGAGATGATGTTGTTTTTAAGGGAGGTACAGCGCTCGCAAAATGTTATGGCATTATCGAACGCTTTTCCGAGGACATTGACCTGGTGGTGATTCGGCGGGAGGGAGAGACGGATTCTAGGTTAAGTACGAAGATTAAAAAAGTGGGACAGGTGATTCATGAGATGTTGCCAGAAATTCAAGTAGAAGGGCTGACGCACAAACGAGGAATGACCCGTAAAACCGCACATAGTTACCAGAAATCGTTTGACGGATTGTATGGACAAGTCCGCGATAGCATCGTGGTAGAGGCGACTTGGTTGGGGTATTATGAGCCTTATCGTCGAAAAACGATTCAATCGTTTGTAGGGGAAATGGTTGAAAAACAGGGGGAAAGCCTAGCGGAACAGTTTCAACTTCAGGCATTTGAAGTACAAGTACTTGAACCGTCCCGAACGTTTTGCGAAAAAATCATGAGTTTGGTTCGTTTTTCTTATGGAGAAGTTCCGCTGACTGATTTGAAGAAAAAAATTAGGCATACGTACGACTTGCATCAGTTGTTACAAGACGAAGATGTAAGGCAGTTTTTTGAGACGGAAGCGTTTGACGAGATGTTGTTAAAAGTAGGCCAAGATGATGTTCGTAGTTTTAAAAATAACAATCAGTGGTTGCAATACCCGCCCAAAGATGCGTTGCTATTTCGGGAGCTGGAGGGAGTGTGGGGCGAACTACGAAAGACGTACACGAGCGACTTCCGAAATTTAATCTACGGAGTTTTCCCACCCGAAGACGTTATTTTAGGAACGTTACGAATTATCAAAGCACGTTTAGAAAATGTGAATTGGTCGATTAGATTGTAGGACAATCAAAGTGAAAATTACTATGGAAAATAGTTCTCAAAGAGCTTATTTATATAATTTTTCTAAGAAATAGCTAATAATAAAATTTATTATTAGTAAGCCTAATTATAACTTATTTTTTGATTGATTTGTGATACCTTTGCGAGGTAGCATCTTTTAACGAGTATATTGTGGGATGATTATAAATTGCTATAAATAAGTAAGTTAAATTAAAAATAGTATAAAGTATCAAAAATAAAGATCAGAGTGGATAAAAAAATAACAGTACACACGAGCAGAACAATGATGTTTGCGGAACTCTCAAAAGTGATGGATTACGTAACAGAAGATGTTACATATTTAGATTCACTACATTTGAATATTACTAATAAGAAGACAAAATCAAACCAAGATAAAACAACAGGGTTCTTACAACAGCTATACGACTTTGACCTCACTAAGCCATCATTCCGTGCATTTAAGTATTTCTGGCACGTTGTCGAAGAGAGAGATAAACCTGTTTTAACGCTTTTATATGCGATTGGGAGAGACTATCTTCTGGCTGAAAGTTATCCTGTCATTGCTACAACTAATCATGGTGATAAGGTAACGATTGAAAAATTGGAAGAAACCATTGATTCATACCATCCCAAGCGATATACAGACAATACCAAACGGTCTCTGGCTCAAAACATCGCAAGCTCCTGGAAACAGGCCGGTTTTATTACGGGTAAAGTAAAAAACATACGTACACAACCGGACATTGGATATGCTACAATAGCTTTTGCTTTTTTAATGGCTTACCTGAATGGTGAGCGCGGTGATTTCATTTTGACTTCCATTTGGTCAAAGGCAATGTGCTTGGGAGAAAACCAACTTCGAGAATTGGCAAGCGAAGCCGCAAAAAGAGACTTATTACAATATCAGTATGCAGGTAATATCACCTCCATATCTTTTACTAACCTCCTGAAACAATTAGACATTGATGGCATCTAAAATTGACCAATTACTGTCGGCCTATGAAGCAGTCGTAACTGAACCGTGGACATCTTATTTATCTGGACAGGAGCGTGTTTGGTTTTTAGTGTATGATCCTTCCGAACAGCGTAAAATCGATTTACGATTTGGTGACTTTGAAATGGTCACTAAAAAGGCGGGCAAAAGGTGGGAAAGCATCTCTCTGAAAAGATGCTTTCCTGAATGGATGGCTAACCATGATTATAAAGAAGAATATTTTGAAGACCCTGATGCACTAGTAGATCAGCTAGAAGGAGATTTTAAAGAGTATGCGATCAATTACCTGGCTGCTGAACTTGAAAAACTTGGTACCAACGACAATACATTGATTGCCATCAGAGATATTTCGGCCTTATTTGGCTTTAATCGAGTATCAGACATATTAAACGGCTGTTCTCGGGCTTTTAAGGGAAGAATGCTTATTTTTTTTCCTGGGGAATATGATAAGAATCAATACCGGTTGTTAGATGCGAGAGATGGTTGGAGTTACTTGGCAAGACCGATTACCATATAAAAAAACGTTGTATGAAAAACAAAGAATTGTTTAGTTTAAACCCGGATGACAATAACCTCATGAATGACGGGGTTGTTGAAATTAATACGGCTAAGGATGATAAAGGGCAGAAGATTATTCGCCATGAGTTAAAGACATTTGTATGTGAAGGCGAATATCAAAAAGGAATATACAGAATCTTAGATACATATTTAAAACATATTGAGCAACCCAAACAACCTGCGGTATGGGTGAGCGGTTTCTTCGGAAGTGGAAAGTCCCATTTAGTAAAAATGCTGGGGTACTTCTGGGAAGATTTTAAATTGGACAATGGAGACACCGCACGAACGATAAAACCATTGCCAGATGATGTTAATGATTTATTGATTGAACTAGAACGAAAGCAAAAAATAAACGGACGTCTGTCTGTTTCGGGAACGTTAAAAGATTTTCCTTCGCCAGATATTCGTTACTCTTTTCTTCAATTACTGCTGAATGCACTTGGATTACCCCAGCAGTACCACCTGTTTAAATTCATCTATTGGACCAAACAGGAAGGTATTCACGATGGCTTAAAGTCCTTGATTGAAGCACAGGGTAAAGATTTTAAAAAAGAGTATGAAAATTTATTCGTTTCTACTCCCATCGCCAAAGCCATTTTGGAATTGAAACCTGAGTTTGCCGAAAATGAGGCAAAAGTAAAGGAGAATTTCAAGGTCAATTTCAAGAGATTTGACAGTATAAATCGTGAACAACTGATAGATACCATCAAATCTGAGATACTGCCGATGTTTTTTGGCGATAAAATCCCCTTGACCATTGTCGTATTGGATGAAGTGCAGCAGTTTATTGGTCAGGACGGCGATAAAAGCATTGACCTCCAAAATTTGGCGCAGGACATTTGTAGTAGTTTTGACGGAAAGTTTCTCCTGATCGGCACCGGTCAGAATGCCCTTTCGGAAACAAGCTTACTTCAACGCTTACAGGACCGATTTACGGTAAAAGTCTCGCTGTCTGATACCGACGTGGAAACCGTGACGCGAAAAACAGTTCTGGAAAAAAAGCCTTCGGTCATCAATGAAATAGACAAAAAATTGGATGCGGCATTGGGGGAAATTTCCCGAAATCTATCCGGTACCGATTTTGGTTACGTAACCGCCGACCGGGCAACCTTGGTGGCGGATTATCCAATTTTACCGTCCACCCGTAAGTTTTGGAAGAAAATCCTGCAAGCTATTGATACAGCGGGTACAGCGGGACAGTTGAGAAGCCAACTGCGCATCGTAGATGAAAGCATCAAGAAGGTAGCCGATAAAGAGTTGGGATATATTGTTCCTGCTGATTTGATATTTGAGCAAAAACAATCTCAGCTCCTTCAAAACGCGCTGCTGTTGAACGAAACCAACAATCTGATTGAGAGCCTGAAAGCAAAAGGAGGCGATTCTGCATTGGAGGGCAGAATATTGAGCGCGGTGTTTATGATTGATCAATTGCCCAAGGATACATCGGGTAAGCGCTTCAAGTCAGACGAAAACTCCATTGCGGAATTGTTGTTCGACAATCTCAACGAATCCTCGGATAAGTTCCGCACCAAAGTAAAGGAGCTGATCAAAAAACTGGTGGAAGAAAAAGTACTAATGCCGGTTGACGATGAGTACAAATTGCAGACAAAGGTGGGTTCAGAATGGGAACAGACATACAAGGCGCAAGAAGCAAAAATCACTAACTCGGGAGAGGATCAAATCCAGCAATTGCGAAAAGAAAGAATCATTGCCTATTTTAAAGAGAAAACCAAAACCGTTAATATTCTCCAGGGAGTTTCTAAACAGAAAAGGGATTTTGACATTTGGGACAAAGAAACAAGGCCCGCTACCGACAACAAACTTAATATTTGGGTTCGGGATGGATGGTTTGAGAACGATTCTACCGTGTTGGATGAAATCAGAGCCGAGGGGGCCGATGCGCCGTTGGCTTATGCGTTTGTAAAAAAATTGCGTGACCCTGAACTGCGAAGTGAAATCATAAAGTATCTGGCGGCGGGGCTGACGCTTAATACCAAAGGGCTCCCTTCCAGTCTCGAAGGAGAGCAGGCTAAAAAAAGCATGGAAACGCGCCGGGCTTTGGCAAAAGCGGCTATTGATGAATTGATTGACAGGATTTGTAAGGAGTCTATTGTTTATTTGGCGGGAGGAAACAAAGTAGAAAACGGCTCCATCAGAGATAATATTGAGGAAGCTCTGAACAACATTGCTGACCGACAGTTTACCGACTTTAAAAATAAAGGGGATTTTAAAGATTGGGACAAGGCTTTAACAAAAGGCTTATCCAACGACCCAGATGCCCTCAAAAGAATAGGGTGGGACAAAGAAGCGAAAGACCATCCCGTGGCAGTGGAAATACTGCGCTTTATTGGTAATAATACTAAACAGGGAAAGGAAATTCGGAGTCATTTTACAAAAGCACCCTACGGCTGGAGCCAAGATGCCATAGATACCATCATTGTTATGCTCAAAAATACGGAGCATATTTCTACGCCCGAGCCTAACCTTAACCAATCCAAAATTGCGGGTGCTGTATTCAAAAAAGAGGTACATACCTTGTCGGCGTCTGAAAAAATCAAACTTCGACGGCTGTATCAGGAAGCAGGTATTTCGTGTAAATCTGGTGAGGAGTTTCTGCATTCCAATTCGTTTTTGAAGAAATTAAAAGACCTTGCTGAAAATATTAGCGGCGATGCACCCAAACCCGAGCCCATAGACATCCGTTTCCTTAAAAACATAGAAAACCTGGATGGTAATGAACGCTTGGTTCGGATTGTGGAAGAGCAGGCAGACCTCAAAGAGAAATATTTGGCCTGGGCGCAGCAGGCGGACATTGTGCGCCAAAGAGAGCCTAACTGGCTCTTATTGTCTAAACTTTCTTCTTACGCTAATGATGCCGATACTGAAAAGCTGAAGGCTGAAATTGATGCGATTCGTGAAGATAGACTATTGTTGCAGGAGCCTGACCTCATTGAGCCCAAACTACGTGAACTGACGGAAAAGCTTAAAACAGCCCTGAATGGGTCGAAAAAAGCATATACCGAGTTGTATGACCTGAAAATGAGCGAGCTCAAAAGCAATGACTATTTTAAACAGCTTTCGGACACCCAGCAAAATGCTATTTTAAACAATCATCAGCTGCTGGCAAAACCCGAAATAAAAGCTTTAGATGCTCAGGGGCTGCTAAACCACCTCCAAAGAGAATCCCTAAACAACTGGAAGACCAAAATTGCCGCCTTACCTGGGCAGTTTCAGTCGGCTCTTGAGGAAGCTATTCAATTAGCTGCACCAAAAGCAGTGACATATAGTTTGCCGCGCAAAACCATCAACACAACCGCTGAAATTGAAGAGTATCTAACGGATCTTAAAGAAAAGTTGGAAGAACTTCTTACAAACTCTGGTTCAATCATTCTGAAATAATGCCCGTTCTTACCTCACTACAGCGTAATACTTTAGAAACTGCCGTCAAAAAAGCCCGCAAGCTTGCGGAAGAAGGGGCTAAAAATGCCCTGCAAGCGTTGGCAGTGGATCAAACGGAGTCTTTTGCTCACCTGAATCCTGACCAAAAATTGCTGCGAAACCGACTCCGCAGTAAAGCAAGATTGATGGGTGACGAACTGCCCGCTACGGGAGAACAACAGCTCCATCATTTGATATACGAGCTTGCGTATGAGTACTGGCACAAAATGCTTTTTGCTAAATTTTTGGAAGCCAACGACTTATTGATGCACCCTGACGGCGTAGCAGTTACGTTGGAGGAATGCGAAGAACTGGCAAATGAAGAAGGTTTTACCGACAAATGGGATGCCGCTGCTACCTACGCCTCCAAAATGCTACCGGCCATTTTTCGACCCGAAGACCCGCTCATTCAGATAAGTTACGCCAGCAATGACCGTATCAATTTGGAGACTATTCTTGATAACCTCGATAACGATATTTTTACCGCCGACGATGCCTTGGGCTGGGTGTATCAGTTTTGGCAAAGTGAAGCCAAAGCTATCATCAATGCGAGCGGAGATAAAATAAACGGTGAAACGCTCCCTGCCGTTACCCAGTTGTTTACCGAGCCTTACATGGTTCATTTTCTCATTGATAATACCCTTGGTGCTTGGTGGGTAAGCCGAAACCCGGGCATAAAGCCTCCCGTGAGTTTTGACTATTTACGTTTTTCGGACGACGGCACACCCGCCGCTGGGAACTTTGAAGGCTGGCCCGATAAAACCGCCGCTGTTACTTCCTTAGACCCCTGCATGGGAAGTGGGCACTTTATCGGCGCTTTGTTTTCAGTATTTGCTCCGCTGCGTATGTACGAAGAAGGGCTGAGCAAAGAGCAGGCCACTGACAAAGTGATTGCCGAAAACCTGCACGGATTGGAATTAGATGCTCGCTGTACCCAAATAGCGGCTTTTAACCTGGCACTGACCGCCTGGAAGTTCTGCGGACAGTACAAAGAATTGCCTGAAATGAATTTGGCGTGTAGTGGCATTGCTCCCAAAGGAAAAAAAGAAGATTGGGTGAAATTGGTAGACAAAGAATCAGATGCCAATCAAAAAACGAGGTTGAAAAACGGTATGGAGTTTCTCTATGACCATTTTCAACTCGCCCCCGAATTGGGGAGCTTACTCGACCCTTCAACAATCAAAGCCGATATGTACATTGCGGGCTTTGAAGAGTTAAAGCCAATACTTATAAAGGCATTGGAAGGAGAAGCCGACAAAGACCAGATTGAGCGTGGGGTAATGGCCGCAGGGATTGCAAAAGCGGGGCAGTTGTTATCAAAAAAATACATTCTACAGATTACGAATGTGCCTTATTTGTCACGTGGTAAACAGGACAAGGCAATGGCCGACTATTGTGGAAAAAATTATCCAGAGGCCAAAGGTGATTTAGCTACTGTTTTCTTAGAAAAGATGCTGAAATCAAATACCAAAGGGGGGATTTCATGCAGTGTAATACCTCAAAACTGGCTTTTTTTGACATCATATAAAAAGTTTAGAGAAAAATTCTTAAAGAATGAAAGCTGGGGTATTGTGGCGCGATTGGGGGCAAAAAGCTTTCAGACGCCCATGTGGGATTTTAATGTAATGCTGATAAGTATTCAGCATCAAAAACCGACTCAAACACAGAAATTGATAGGGTTTGATGTATCAGAAGCCCCCAATGCAACTGCCAAGGACGATACTTTGAAAACCGTCAATTTTCAAAGTGTAAATCAGTTAGAGCAATTAAAAAATCCAGATGCAAGGGTGGTTATTGGACAAGACAACGAAACAGTTAGACTAAGCGAGTATGCGATTTCACCAAATGGGATGCATGGAGGAGATTCACCAAGGTTTCGTTTTTTTCTATGGGAGCTTAGCTCCATAACTCATGATTGGAGAAAACTACAAAATACTGTTAAAGGCAGTATTTTATATGGAGGTAGAGACAGTATCTTTTATTGGCCTGAAAAAGGTAAAATTCATAATGAAAATAAAAATGCGAGGATACAAGGTGATATAGCTTGGGGAAAGAAGGGTGTTACAATCAGTTTAATTGGAAATTTAAGTCCAACACTCTACAAAGGTGATTTTTTTGATATTAGCTGTTCGCCAATTGTTCCCAAAAATCAAGAACACCTCCCCGCTATTTGGTGTTTTTGTTCCTCCCCTCAATTTAATGAAGAAGTAAGAAAAATCGACCAAAAGCTAAACGTCACGAATGCAACGTTAGTCAAAGTACCATTCGATTTGGAATACTGGCAAAAAGTGGCGGATGAACAATACCCCCATGGTCTTCCCAAGCCTTATAGTAATGATGTTACCCAATGGCTATTTCATGGGCATCCGGAGCAAAGCGATAATCCCTTACAGGTAGCGGTCGCCCGTATGATAGGTTACCGTTGGCCCGCCGAGAGTGATACCGAAATGGAACTGTCGGAGGAGGCCAGGTACTTAATTGAGACCATTAAAGCTTTTGATCACCTTACTGATGAGGATGGGATTTTGTGTATTCCTCCCGTCAACGGAGAGCTGTCCGCCTCCGAAAGGCTACGTTCTTACCTGCAAGCCGTTTACGGTGAATTTTGGGCAAATAACACCATCAGTCAGTTGTTGGCAAAGGAAGGCTCCACCAAAACCAACCTCGAAGAGTGGTTTAGAGAGGAGTTTTTTGAGCAGCACAACCGTTTGTTTCAAAACCGTCCCTTCATCTGGCACATTTGGGATGGTCGCAAAGATGGCTTTGCCGCTTTGGTCAACTACCATAAACTCAATAAAGAAAACCTCCAACGCCTCATCTTCACTTACCTCGGAGATTGGATTCGTCAGTGCGAAGCCAAAAAGAAAGCGGGAGAAAGCGGTGCCGAGGGGCTGCTGAGTGCTGCCACCAAACTCAAAGAAAAACTCGAAGCCATTCTGGAAGGCGAAGCTCCCTACGATGTATTTGTTCGCTGGAAACCCTTAGCCCAACAGCCCATCGGCTGGGAACCAGACCTCAACGATGGCGTTCGGCTCAACATTCGTCCGTTCATCACCGCCGATATTTTACGCAAAAAGCCTAATATTAAATGGGGTATTGACCGAGGCAAAAATCCTCCTGGCGCTCCCTGGGGCGAAGTGAGAGATAATGACGTACATTTGAGTTTGGAGGAGAAGCAAAGAAGTAGGAATGAATAATGAATATTTTATGGCAAAAACTTTAATTGCGCGTTTAGAGAAATTAGATCAATATGATGAAAATACCTCAACTATTATCTGGCAAAACACTATTGCTGGTAGGTGGGCTGAGATTTACAGTAAACTTGAGGAAGGAGATACTGCGCTTTTTCTTTCGGGTAGTAATTTGGTAATTGGAGAGTACTCAGAGGCAACCCCTGAAGTTTCGATCCAAATAAAAAATGTAAGAAAAATAGCCCTTAAAGGAGATGACTTTTTAAGGTTAAATGCCGCTTATCCCGAAAAATTATCTCGGGTAAAAGGCGCTTTTCAACCTTTCCTGTCACCTGTTCCTATTGATGTTAATTTAATCTTCCAAGAGGCTACTGATAATCAACTCATATCTTTTTTTATTGTCAAAGAAGGGAGTTTAGATAGTATCAAAACCCATTTAAAGGAAAATGATCGGGTAATTTCAATAAACGATCAAAATGTATTTATTGATTTTTTCCTATATGACGGACTAAATTTAAACTCCTATAATACTGGGGCAGGCCTCTTTAATATCAGAAATAAGAATTTACAGGAAATTTTACAAATTCATACCTCTGCTATTAAAAAGGATGCAAAAAGAGACTCAAATAATGTGACAAGTGTCAATAAAATTATAAAAACCCTAAGTATTGAGGATTATTATAAGTTCAGAAGCTTCAGCGAATACTATAATATTGTTCACAATAAAAAGCTTTATCTAAACTTAACTGATAGTGAAGAAGATGAGGCTGATGACTTACCCGATGATGTTGAAGACTACTTTTATAAAAGCATTATGCCATTAAATTCAATACTTTACGGCCCTCCCGGCACGGGTAAAACCTTCTATAGCATTACCCATGCTGTTGCCATTGTTGAAAATAAAACCCCTGAAGTAATCGGTTCAGAAGACAGGAAAGATGTCAAAGCCCGCTTTGACCAATACATTAGAGAAGGGCAAATCGTATTTTGTACTTTTCATCAAAGCATGGGGTATGAGGATTTTATTGAAGGAATCAAACCTGTGGAACCCACCACCGAAAACGAAGAACTGTCGTATGCGGTAGAAGACGGTATTTTCAAAAAGCTGTGTGTTGAAGCCGCATTTTCTTTCGTACAGCAAAAGCCAACAGCAGAAACAAAAGAAATAGTAGATTTTTCCACCCAATACGACCTTTATATAAATTTCTTACATGAGTGTTTTTCAGAAGTTGACAGTATTGATTTAATGACAAAAAGTGGTGGAAAGATTTACATTAAAAACATATCACCAAATAATAATATACACGTTAGCCATAAAGAAAGCAGCAAAAGCTATACAATTTCCAAAACAAGACTTAGCAAGCTTTCACATGCCTTCCCAAACCTAAATAAGATTGAAAACATAAACGATGAATTTAGGGCTGTAATTGGAGGCAGTAATTCTTCGGCGTATTGGGCAGTTCTGAACGGTTTTAGAAAATATAATTCTGAACATCCCAGGGGGACTGTAAAAGAAATCACCGATAAGAGATTCTCTTATGACGAAAAAGCAGAAATTATAGAAGCTTTAACAGAAGAGGATTATAAAGTTGAAACCCCAAAAAACTTCGTAATCATCATTGATGAAATCAACCGAGGGAATGTGTCACAAATTTTCGGGGAACTCATCACACTCATTGAAGATGACAAACGATTAGGTAAAGATGAATCGCTGACTGCTTTGCTGCCTTATTCAAAAAAACGCTTCGGTGTTCCCCCCAACGTGTACATCATCGGTACAATGAATACTGCCGATAGAAGTGTAGAGGCATTGGATACCGCTTTACGAAGGAGATTTGCGTTTATTCCGAAAATGCCCGAGGAAACCAAACTTCAACCAACGGAAGATGGAATCAACCTGGCAGCTATGCTTACCTCCATCAACAATAGGCTAAAAGTGCTTAAAGACGCCGACCACACCATCGGTCACGCCTGGCTATGGAACGTAAAGACTATCAAGGATTTACAAGCGGTATTTGGCAATAAAATTCTGCCATTGTTACAGGAATACTTCTACAATGATTTTGAAAAATTAGGGTTAGTACTTGGCGATAATTTCTTTCAACAGTCACAACCTATTTCAAGTACTATTTTCGCTTCTTTTTCGGGAGGAAACGGTTTGGCAAGCCAATACGACCAAACATGGCAATATCAATTAAAAAAGCCGCATGAATTAACAGTTGCTGATTTTCAATCATTGTATTTGTCTAATAATAGGAAGGTTAATGAGTCTCAATAAGCCCATATTGGTATTTGAGCATAGCCTGCTCTCTATTGGTGATGAAGGGTTTACACGTCATCACTGGGAGGCATTGGGCTGGTACAACGAAAAGCACAGAGGCTGTTTTTTTAGTCTTACTCCCAAAGGGGTAAAGTTTAATCAGTATGTGGGCGTTATTCAGGTTGGCAATATAACCATCGAAATTTTGCCAAAAATCAGTCGAACCGTTGAAAAAAGAGATCAACAAAAATGGCAAAAAGTACTGATTGATATGCTCAGGGAGTGCAGTTGGATGCAAATCCACGCTCAGGAAAAAGCGGCATTGCGTTTTAGACCGAACAGTATTTTAGAAGCCTATTTGGAGCTTTTTATCCGCGAATGTGAAGACTTGATCAGACAGGGACTTATTAAAAAATACCGAACGGCTGCTGATAATTGCAGTGCTCTCAAAGGAAAGCTGCTTTTCCATAAGCAGATTCAGGTAAATGCAGTCCATAAAGAGCGCTTTTATACCCAACATCAGGTATTTGACCGGGATAATATCTTTAATCAACTACTTTTAAAAGCGCTGAGGCTTATTCCCAAAGTAACCCAAAGTCCATTCTTGAAGGACCGAGTATCTACGCTTTTAATGTCATTCCCTGAGTTGTCAGACATCACTGCTACTACGGAAATATTCCAAAAATTGGTATTTGATCGAAAGTCAGCGCCTTATCGGGAAGCTATTGAAATTGCAGCCATGTTATTGTTAAATTATCGACCTGACATCAGTTCGGGGCAAAATCATGTATTGGCCATCCTGTTTGACATGAACGACTTATGGGAGGAGTATATCTTTCGGCAGTTGTACAAAAATAAACCGCCGGAGTGGAGTATAAAATCACAAAATTCAAGGAAATTTTGGAAACTAAGCGGTAACATCAATGCAAAAACAGTCCGCCCTGACATTGTATTACAAAACCTTGATGATAAGAACTCAGTGGTATTGGATACAAAATGGAAGCTGCCCGACAACAATATTCCCGCAGATGCGGACTTAAAACAGATGTTTGTCTATAATGAATACTGGGAAGCCAAAAATTCATTGTTAGTGTATCCCAATACAGTTTATACGGAGGCTCCCATTTACCATAGCGGAACATTTGAAAAAAAAGGAGGATCAGAGCCATCTCATCACTGTGGTATAATGAAGATAGCGGTCCTTGATAAAGACAATAAGTATTTAGATAAGACTGTAGGAAAGCGGATCAAAGATTTCCTGGAAAAAGTAATAATGAAATGACTAACAGTATTTACGACAAGGTAGTAAAGGCATTAAACCAAGCCAAGCAACACAATGGGAATGTGATGGTAAAGCCGGAGGTAATTCTCTGGCTGGACCCCGAGTCGGTTTGGGCCTCGGTTATCCCAACACTACAGGAATCCTTTCCTGCATTATTGATTTATGGCATCTATGAGCCGGCCAAACGACAGGGGCCTGCCATTTGGATAAAGTGTATGGTAGCTAAAACCTTGCCCGAAGCAAATTGGAGTGATACTGAAGTGCCTATCATTTATTTGCCAGGTATCTCAAAAAATGAGTTAAAAAACATCCAAAATGCTGGTTTAGATTTTCAGCCTTTAATTGAGTACCAATATACTGGTACCATATTTACCCAAGAAAATGGAAAAGAATGGACGATCAATGCCTTTCTGCAAAATTCGAGCATTGGATTAGGGATGAAAGTTTCACAGGACAGCTCTACTAAATATGCGTTAGTAAAAGCGTTGCCGTCCATTTTTCAAGACCCAGAAGTTTTGATTGGCAGAACCATCATTGACGCAGAGTACCTTAACAATCAACTGTTTCCGAATATTACTCCCACTATTCTCAAATGGATTTGCAAGGGAGATTCTGAATTGTTGAGCTTGGATGTAGGAAAAAGAGAGGTGTTTTACAACCTGTGCAAATCGCAATACGATTTTGAGCCCGATTATAAAAATATCGTTGCTATCGTCGAAAAATTAGGCTCGCAAAAAAATGCATGGAAATACGTGTGGCAGCAATACGCCAATGCTCCTAAAAAATTCCCCGAAATACAGGAATATCTCCGATTGGCCAAACCTGCAATGTTTGCCATCCCCGAGGAAAGCTGGCCTCAAATAAACGAAGAGAAAGAAGAAGAGCTTCGTAAAGCATTAACGGCAGTTTCTAAACTTTTACCCAAAGAAACAGTCGCTAAATTTAAATTACTGGAATCACAACACGGGTTTCGTCGACAGTGGGTATGGGCAGAACTTGGGCAGGCACCCTTAGCCAATGCACTGGTTTTTTTAAAGATAATGGCCGAAAAAGCCAACGAAGCCTATCCATTCTCTTCTATCAGTGATTTGAAAGAATATTATATCTCTTCGGGTTATCAGGTAGATCAAGCCATGCGAAAAGCACTGTCGGCCGTAAAATCCGAAAAAGACAAAGAAGTTATTAAAAGCCTTATTTCATCCATCTATAAACCGTGGCTGGAAACAATAACCCTAAAATTTCAGTCCTTAGTTGAGAAAGATACCTCCATTTTTACAAACCAGTCAGCTCAGTCAGAATCTGAATCCTTTGTCTTATTTGTCGATGCTTTTCGATTTGAACTGGCGAAGGAATTTGTAACTATCTTAACCGAGAAAAGATATAAGGTGGCTATAGAAGCAGGCTGGTCGGCTATTCCCAGTCTTACGCCTACGGCAAAACCCAACGTTTCGCCTATGGCCCCTGATGTTTCAACCGAAAGTATATTCAATGATTTTCGACCTCAGTTAAAGTCCAATAAGAGCGTCCTAACTCCCGTTTTCAGAGAAGCTTTAGCCGCAAACAATTTTGTAAATGTAACTTCTGCCGCCGATATTATTCCGGGTCAAAATCATTGGCAGGAAATCGGCGATATTGACACTAAAGGACATGAAGAGCAGTCGGGGATGGTAAAACGCATAGACGAGTTATTTGAACAGGTACTTGAAATCATTGAAACGGCATTTCAGAAAGGGATAAAGAAAATAAAGGTTGTTACCGACCATGGATGGCTGTTGTTACCTGGTGGATTACCCAAAGAAGAACTAAAGAAAGATTTGACCGAAACCCGCTGGGGGCGCTGCGCCCTGATAAAAGAAGGTGCCAAAACGGATTTAATGTACTTACCCTGGCGCTGGAACAAATCCATATTGATTGCCTATGCACCGGGAATCTCATTTTTTAAGCGCAATGAGGAATATGCCCACGGAGGCATATCTCTCCATGAATGCCTGATACCAACATTATTTATTGAAAACCCGTATTCAGCCGTCATCAGTGCCAAGATAAAAGAGATAAAATGGGTAAATCTGAAATGTGTCATCAATACAGAAGATGTTCCTGATGGCTATTTGGTGGATATTCGCACAAGATACAATGATGCCAATTCTTCTATCGTATTGTCTTCCAATAAGTCAATAAAGGGTAATAAAATATCTTTGATGGTAGATGATGGAGCAGAATCACAAGCTGCCGTTATTGTATTGATGGATGAAAAAGAAATGATTCTTGATAAAACAACGACGATGGTCGGTGAATAAAATAGATAGACATGGGACTCGATAAAATTGACCATTTAGCTGAGAATGCCTTTGAAGGCTATATTGTAAGAAAAGACCTGCTGGAACAATTTCGCAAAACCTATCCCGTACCAACGTACGTCATTGAGTTTTTGCTTGGTAGATATTGTGCAACAACCGATGAGCAGGAAATACAGGAAGGATTGGAAATTGTTAAAAGACAGTTAGCCGATCGTACCATTCGCCCAGGAGAAGAAGAATATTTCAAATCCAAAGCAAGAGAAAAAGGGTCTATAAAACTAATTGACATCATTACAGCAAAATTGGATGCGGCTACTGACAGCTACGTGGCCACTATTCCAAGTTTGATGTTAAATAAAGTGCGTATTTCTCCCGAAATCGTCAGTGCCAATGACCGAATGCTGACCGGAGGTTTCTATGCTGAAATAGAATTGGAGTATGATGCTGCCATAGCTCAGGAAAACAATGGACGACCTTTTGGGGTCGCCAACATCAGACCTATCCAGTTATCTCAAAGAAATGTCTTGGACATTTTCTACAAAGGCCGACAAGCGTTCACCCTGGATGAATGGAAAGATTTTTTGATTCGCAGTGTAGGTATGGAGCCTACAGAATTGAGTGAAAAGGCAAAAAATGTCTTATTCGTCAGAATGATTCCGTTTTTAGAGCGAAACTATAATATGATTGAATTGGGACCCAGGGGGACTGGGAAGTCCCACCTTTACCAACAAATTTCTCCCTATTCACATTTAGTTTCGGGTGGAAAAGCCACTGTTGCCAAAATGTTTGTGAATATGGGAAGTGGCGAACGAGGGCTGGTCTGCAAGTACGATGTTGTGTGTTTTGATGAAGTTTCAGGGGTGTCTTTTGACCAGAAAGATGGCGTAAACATCATGAAAGGTTACATGGAAAGCGGTGAGTTTAGCCGTGGAAAAGAGCCGATTCGCGCCGATGGTGGCATTGTGATGGTTGGAAATTTTGACGTAGATGTAGAGCATCAGCAGCGAATCGGGCATCTTTTTGGTCCTCTGCCCGCTGAAATGCGGGATGATACTGCTTTTATGGACCGTATTCATGCTTTTGTGCCCGGTTGGGATTTCCCCAAATTAAATAAATCTTATTTTACTAATCACTTTGGCTTGGTAAGCGATTTCTTGGCCGAATGTTGGACTCGATTGAGAGACATTAGTCGAATTTCAACCGTGTTGCCACGCATTGATTTTGGCGGAGCGTTGAACGGACGGGATACCACCGCCGTAAATAAAACCTTAAATGGCTTATTGAAATTGATGCAGCCAAATCCGGCAGAGCCCATTTCGGACGAGTTATTGGAGTGGGCAATTAAAATATCTCTGGAGTACCGAAGACGGGTAAAAGAACAGCAGAAAAGAATAGGCTCAGCCGAATTCAGAAATACCCATTTTAGTTATCGAATTGGGGGCGATGGCGTAGAAACTTTCGTCACAACACCGGAAATACACAGTGAAAATACCATAGGTGAAGACCCGCTGCCTCCTGGCCAGATTTGGGCATTAAATACAGGTGGCCAGGAAGAAACTACGGGCCTCTACAAAATCGAAGCAAATGTGGGCCCTGGCTCGGGGGTTAAAATATTAAATAAACCTTCACCCCCACAGTTTCAAGAAAGTGTTCGATTTGCCGAGCAAAACTTATATAGTAAAACAAAAGAGTTGGTGGGTGATCGAGACCCTCGTTCCCGAGAATTTTCATTACAATTACGGGCCTTTGATGCTTCCAAAAGTGGAAACGGTATGGGCATGGCAGTACTCATAGCCTTATGCAGCGCTATTCTTGAAAAAGGACCAAAAGGAGGCTTAATCATTGTCGGCCAACTCAACTTGGGTGGTTCCTTAGACTTGGTTTATAATGCCGTAAACTTGGCGGAGCTGGCAGTAGAGAAAGGAGCAACCTCACTTCTGATTCCTTTAAATGCGAGAAAACAACTCAACGAATTATCAGATGAAATGATCACCAAAATCAATATTCAATATTATACAGATTTGAGAGATTGCCTAATTAAGGCGCTGTTGGATTGAGAGTAAATGACCTGTAACCTTTTCAAGGTACTTTACCTCTGTATAACAACTGTGCTGATAATCAAAAAATTATTATTTTTTATAACCATCTTGAATCGTCGTTGAGGTAAAGTTTGTTGACGGGGAGACCTTTGAATAGAATATAGAAATTGCGAAAATATACTAAAGGATTTTGTTAAGCAGTCATTGGTCTGGTGAAAAAATAAGATTTGTAATGGATAGAGGTCTGTGGGGTGATCCTGTTAAGCCATATAATAACGCTGACTATTTTAAATATCAATAATAACTCAAAATAGATAATTTGCAAAATTAACTATCTGATTGATAGGTGTTTATGTTTTTTTTGTGATGCTTAAATACTCTTGCTCGATAACTTTTGAGAAAAAAACTTTGATAAATAGTTTACTATTGTTAATATTGATTTTAGTTAACAGAAAGGGCATAGCCGTAAGTACTCAAAATACAGATAATTCTTTATATTAGTGTATATTAAGTACTTTCTCTACTTAACGAGGGAATTGATACATATTTTAAATATCATTGAATTAAACTGGGCTTTATTGTAAGAATTGATTAATATATTGAATATTAATTAGTTGTACAGTGCTAGTATTTCTTGTAAATATTTGATTTTCAGTCGTTTAAAAATATTTATGTTATAAAGCCTTAAATTGGCTAGAAGTAAAGAATAGTTTTTTATATTCAAAGTGTTTTTTATTATAATTTATTGATTTTTAAGTTAAACAATAAATGTAAAAAAAGTGCAATCTATCATTGTTTTAATATAATATATATGTACATAAACAACCTAAAATAGGTGCATTTATTTTACAACTATCTAATAAAAAATGACAAGTAATTAATTATTTTACTATTTATTAAATGTTTTGAAAAATCCAATACCTTTTACAAAACTTCTCGACTTTTTCTGATTTATCTGTTTTGTGTAATTTTTTTAGTTTTTACTTAAATTAATGTAAAGTGCACTATATTTTTATTTATAATGTATAGCAAAAACTATTAAATAGTAAAATTAGTTTCATATTAAAAATAAAATCATAACTTACATTTATAATGTAAATTTGTTAAACGATATTTACGTACCTAAAATTAATAGATGTTGTTATTTTATTTTTTTGGAAATTTGCTCAAAATATCATATTTTAATTTGGGTTTTATCATTGATTTATTTACTAAAATACTATTTTTTCACTTTCCTATTTTAGTTCTTTAGATGACTATTGGGTATTTATTTCAAATACTAATAATTATGACTCTTTCATTGATTACAAATTCGGGAATTCAAGTTCATAAATTTACTTTAAGAATAGACCCTAATGCTGAGGTAATAGGCACAATGGGCTTTTATGAAAATGTAGATAATATAAGAGCCAAAATCTCCTTAGAACACGCTTTTTATCTTCCCGATCAAGACTGTTGGGTACCTAAGCAATTACTAAAATTACATGACTACCTTGACGAAAAAGGCTACTTAAAGGAGGGAATCAACTATAACCTTATCAAACCTTTTAAGTTAATTGAAGATAAAAATTTTTTCACAGTTAGTGATATATTTACATGTCTTGAGTATTTTTGTTCAACTGACGAAAAAGCCCTTTGGCTTCCTATTCCTTACTTCAAAAAGGATAATACTACCAAAAATAGCTTTGGGCCTATTTCTTGGGCTAGAATGATGATTAAGGAAGTCACAAGAAAAAATCCAGAACTTAAGACAAATAGCTCGTTCAGAAGAGAGAAGGGAAAAGATTATCACATTGTCATTGCATTTGACACCAACATAAGTAATCATCAGGATGTTTATTTTGCTCCATCAGATAGAGACACTTTAGATGGAGAAAACCTTTTCTCTCTTTGTCAAAATGAAGACTTACTCCTAAACTTCTGTAATGCACAATATAACTGTGATTGGGTTGCGAACTATCTAAAACGTATTGTTCTTGATGGTAATGAGCCAACCCAATTTCCGCACCTTAAATATTTAGCTTATTATATTTACTTCATCAAGTATTTGTCCGAAGTTACTTTGTTTGATGAGAAAAAGGGTGGGTATTTGGCGTTTCCCGAGGTTACTTTGTACAGCGATCAAGTAACACCTATTGAAGTTGATTTGGTTCTTGATATTGGAAACTCAAACACATGTGGGATATTATTTGAAAGACCAAGTAAACATAGACCTTTCAGTTTCAAAAATGTAAAAAAACTAAAGATTAATGACTTGAGTATGCCAGAGAAAGACTATGATGATCCTTTCTCTATGCGGTTAGTATTTGTTGATACAAAATTTGGGTATTTAGATATTCCAGAGCATAAAAATTTTAAATGGCCCAGTATTCTACGTATTGGTCAAGAAGCAAATAGGCTTATTAATAAACGTACTACAAATCAAGGAAATAGTACAGAGACCGTAACACATCATTCAAGCCCTAAAAGGTACTTATGGGACACAAAAAAAGCCGAATACCCTTGGGAGTTTATTAATTTCTCAGGAAAAAACATTAAAGAAGCGATTTACTATGAAGGTGTATCGGAGCAGTTTAAAGAAGATGGGGAGTTTGCCCTTGACGGAGTATTTTCTTTTTCGCCTTATTATTCTCGTAAATCATTAATGACATTTGTATTTATGGAAATACTTCTTCATGCCATTTCCCAAATAAATTCACATGCGTTTAGAAATGAGCATGGCAGTATAGAAACTCCTCGTAAAATTAAGCGAATCACTATCACCTGTCCTACTTCTATTATACAAAAAGAACAAGTTGTATTGAGAGAATGTGCAGAAACAGCCGTAAGGGCTTTACAACGGTTCTTCTCTGATACATTCTTAGGGTCTTTTATTGATGAAGAAAAAATAGGAGGTGATTTAGAAATTATACCCAGCCCGAAAGATTTGGCAAGAAAAAGAGACCAAGTAGCATTTCGAAAAGATTGGATTTATGATGAAGCAACGTGTGCACAACTTGTTTTTCTTTACGGTGAGATTTCCAAAAGATACCTAAATAAAGCGGAAACTTTTTTTGATCTATATGGTAGGCTAAGAGAGGATGTTTCATACCCAGATAAAAAATCCCTAACTATTGGCTCTATTGATATTGGTGGGGGAACAACTGATTTGATGATATGTGCTTACCAAAATGAGCCTGGACAAAATTTGGCTGTCCTAAAGCCTCAACCAATTTATTGGGAAAGTTTCAATTTTGCTGGTGATGACTTACTGAAAGACATTATTCAACAAATACTTATAGAAGGTTCTATAAATAAGAAAGAAGACATTGGCTGTGTAGGGGTTCTCACGAATGCTGCTAAAAATGCTGGAGTAGTGGACGTAAATGAAAAAATACTCCGTTTTTTTGGACCAGACAACGCCAAACAAAACTATTTAGACCGAATACGTAGGAAAAATTTTGTGGTTCAAATAGCTATCCCCATAGCCCTTCGTTACTTACAACACACCATAGATGATAAATTAGATGAAGAAATAGCTTTTTATGATTTTTTCCCGGATGTAAAGCCAAACCCAGAACTTATTCGAGCAATCAATGATTTCATGGGTGCAAATTTCAAAATTGAAACGTTATCTTTCAAACTTTCTAAAAGGCGCGTTTCTGAAATTGTGGAACAAACTTTTGATGCCCTATTTAGGCAACTTTCAGGAATTTTGTCGGCTTATGGTTGTGATTTCCTGCTGTTAGCAGGGAAGCCTACTACATTACCAAAAGTTCGAGAAATTTTTGTCAGATATTATCCTGTATCACCCGAGAGAATTATATCCCTCAGTAAAAACAAATACCGGATTGGTCGTTGGTATCCATTTGCAGACGACTTAGGATATATAGAAGATCCCAAAACTATAGTTTCAGTAGGGGCTATCATTGCATTAATGGGAGGAAAATTGGACAATTTAGACGGGTTTAGGCTCAATACTCAGCCTCTTAGACAACAGCTTGGAGCTACTTCTGATTATATTGGTACATTGGATCAATACACACACTTAATTGATGATTGCTTTATTACTCCTGATATACACATAGGTGAAATTGAAGTCCATAGTTTACCTATAAAATTAGGTTATAAGCAATTGCCTAATAAATATTATCGTGGGAGACCCATTTACAAGTTAGAGTTTAACGACAATGAAATAAAGAAACTCGTAAAAGAACAAAACTCACTTTTGACCGACAATTCGAAGGACTTGGACAATGCAATACAAGAGTACAAGGTTTTACTTAAAAACAGTATGCCTTTTAAAGTAAAAATTCAGAGAAATTGGAGTGAAAGTAAAGAACATCTTTCTATCATAAGACTACTGGACAGTAGTAGAAAAGAGCGTTCTAAACAGCTTTTATCATTAACTATAATGACTTTGGCAGAAGAGTATAGTTATTGGCTTGACTCTGGCGAATTTGTCCTCAATTTACGTTAATCCAACTTGCCTGTTAGAACCGCTTTAAAGTTAAAAGTATGCCGAATTTATCACAACAACAACTGCAAAATATTGCCGATAACACTGGAGAATTAGGGAAGATTCTTAATGAAGGGGTGAATTGGGTAAAGAAGAATCTTGAAGGAAAGAATAACGATGCAATTTCATACGAATTAAAGCGTCATAGACGTACTCTAAATAAAGTGCGCTTTGCTGTTGTACAAAAGCCAACCATAGCACTGTTTGGTGCTAGCCAAGCAGGCAAGTCTTATTTGGTAAAGAATATCTTGTGTGATGAAACAAATCAACTTAAGATTCCTGACCATAGGAATTCAAATAATAATAAAAATTTTATAACAGATATTAACCCAGAGGGTGGCGGTGGAGAGGCCACGAGTTTGGTTACTCGCTTTACTTATACAGAAAATACTGATGTAAATATTCCTCCAGTCAAGATTAGATTTTTATCTCCTAAGGATATTTTTTTGGTAATCTTAGATAGTTATTTTTCGGATTTTAGCAAACGCAAAAATGCCCCTGAGATTACGAAAAGTGATATTGAACACTTCTTGGAAACTCTTAAAGATTTATTTGGTAATATAACCCAACATGTTTTCTCAGAAGATGATGTGTATGATATAGAAGAATATCTTACCTCTACTTTTGAGTCCAATCAAAAAGGTAAGCTTATTGCTTTCAAGGATGCGGCTTTTTGGAAGGTAATCGCTGACAATATTCATAAAATAGCGCCCCAAGACTGGACAGATGTGTTTTCAATCATTTGGGGAAATTCTCCAGAGTTGAACAAGTTATGTAAGTCGCTTATTGATGAACTACAAAATATTAATTTTTCTACAGAATTATACGCTGATTTTGATGCCGTACTTAGAGACACAGGAGCTATTCTGGATGTTAAAGTATTGAATAAGTATTTTGTAGGGGCAGGTACGCGCGTTACGCTTGTGTCGAGAGAGGGGAAAAACTATGGAATAGATGCCAGTCATTTGTGTGCTTTGAGTTCGGAAGTTATTTTTAATATTTCTACTGAATCTGTTGCGAAAAACCCATTTATTAAAAATATTGACATTCTTGATTTTCCGGGGGCCAGATCTCGACTCAAACAGGATGAAAACGACACACTTACCGATGAAAATCTTACGAATATGCTTTTGCGTGGGAAAGTTGCCTATCTGTTCAATTCCTATTCCAATCGGTATGAAATAAATAATCTATTTTTTATTACTAACAGTAGCCAAAGTAATGTTTCAGGCCTTGCTGAATTGGTAAATAATTGGATTTCGTACAATATTGGAAGTACTGTAGAAGAAAGAACATATACACTCAGTAACTTTACAACCCCTCCCATTTTTATTATTTTCACCTTTTGGAATCGCCAATTGGACTACGACCAAGACAACGACCCGAAGGACTTAAATCATAAATGGGAATTACGTTTTTCTAAACTTTTTGAAGATGAGATAACCAACAAAGGAAACTTTAAATGGCCAAAAAATTGGACTAAGAATGGCCGTTTTCATAATTATTTTTTACTGCGAGATTTCAAATACTCCAAAGATACTTTCGAAGGCTTTGAGCTAGATAAGACAGAAAAAGGAGTCAGAAATGAGCGCCAACAATACTATTCAAAGCTTAAAGATTCTTTTATAACATCCAACTTAGTAAGTCAATTTTTTACCAATCCTGAAGTCGCCTGGGAAAACACTTCTACTATAAATAATGATGGTAGCCAATACATTATTAGTCATATTGCTGAGATAACTACTAACGAGATTCGTACCAATCGTTATTTGCAAATTTTGAAGGACTCACAGGAAAAAGTAGAGAATCTTTTGAATAGAGAGTATCATAGTGAAAACGCTGATAAACAAATTATTAAAGCGGCACGTGAAGCAGCTGAGATTCAAGCAATAATGAACAAAATTTTCGGTCTTGATGCCTTTCAATTCGGTAATTTCATAGAAAATTTCACTGTTCAGGAAAAAGAAATTTACGAATTTTTTCACGATGAGCTCCGAAAATTGGAAATGGTTAAAGCTCCCGAACGAAAGCAATATCAGCTTTACCGAGAGGCTAGTCCAAAATTGAGTAGTGATTTGAGTTTTGACGAAAATCTACAAATACTCATGGAGAAATATTTTCGAGATTCGCTTGAAGATACAGTATCGTATTTTGAGAGCCTCGGTATCGATCTAAACGAGTTATTTTATGGGGGTATAAACGACTTAAAAAACAACTCTGAGATGCTTGCTGAAGGTGCTCGCGATTTTTGGTTTAATCACAAATTGAAAATAAGCAATTTTAGTGACATAATAGAGCTCGGTTTAGATGAAAATTTATTAATCCGCCTCTTTGAGAACTTAAAGGTTTCTTTTGATAAATACAAAGTAACCAAAGAAATAGCAAAAAATATAAGAACTTATGTGGATACTTTCAAAAAAATAGATTCAGCAGAAGATATGGTTGCTCATATCACAGCAGGTATCATTAACGAATTTGCCACCAGTTGCGGATGGAGTTTTTATCCAGACGATGAAAAACAAAAAGTAAGAAGTGCTAATAATGCCAATAGATTGAATCTTTCTCTTCCTGCCAATGCAGAAGTATTTGTATCATTGGAGAAACTTCATGAGGAGGGTACAGATATAATGTCTTTGGAAAAACTATTGGATTATATGTCTGATCTGAATGAACATCTCAATAAGATTCCTCTGGATATGGCTGTAGTCAAGATGGTACCTATGATTAAAAATTACCGATCATGGCGTGAAAAAATGACGGCTTGTTTTGTTGCTAATTGTGATATTCCTACTTATAATATAGAAGCGAATAGACAATTAGGGCTAATTCTAAATCGTATAAAACTCGTTTCGTTTGTCTAAGCCTTTTTATACTCTGTTGTATGTCAAGAAATTTTACATATACTTCTATTTTGAGTGGACTAAAACCTGTGATGTGGCAGAATCAGCCTATTTACAGGCATTTTAGTAAACTCAGAAATCACCTTCGACAACAACAGGAGTTAGGAGATTTATATGCACAAATTTTTGCCGAACCATTTGTTGAAGATTCTTCAGCAGGAATAGCTGAAAGAGCCACATGGCGATTGGAGAGTTTTGAAGAAATGCCCCAATCTATTTCAGAACTACCTATTTCAGAACAAACTAACTACCGTTCTATTCTTGTCAGGAATATTAATACGCTTCTTGAATACTCTCAAAAGATGCTCGAATCTGAAAATTCAGATTCTGTCGCTTGGGGGCAGCTTATCAATAAGTCACTTCAAATACCTAATGACAGTTACATTCTTTGCGGGGAAAATAAGATTGTACTGGTAGCTTGGGGCTTTGTCAGTGCTCAAGAAGGTGATATTGGTTATAATCTCCGCAAAGAGATCGCTTTCAATCCATTTAATATTCATCGTGCTGTTGTTCCATTTGAGCCTTTACCTGTTGAGTTAAATAATTTCCCCGATGCTGAAACTTCCAATCAATCATCGGCAGAGCTGCCCCAACCTGAAATTACTCCGACAACAGTTGAAGATAATACAACAATTGAAAAGGAGTCAATAACGCCTCCAGTTATCAATTCACCAACCACCGACGAGAGCGATAAAAACCAACCCGTAGCAAGCACAAGCTCAACTCATACAGGTGAAACAAAGATAATAGCTCCAAAAGCGCCTTGGTGGAAACGTTTTTGGTGGGTTTGGTTATTTTTGTTAGGAATACTGTTTCTGTTTCGTCAATGTGGGCAAAGTTCACCTTTACCGGCAGCCCCGGGAGTCATTATCCCCATAGATTCAACCAAAATATCGCTCGACCCTGACAGTGTACGGTATATTGCTTCGGATAGGCTTAATATTGCACTTACAGGTACAAACAAAGACTTACACGAATTTGCCAAGGCATTTAAAAAGCTCTATGATGATGACAATTACCAAATTATCTATTATGATACTTTGACGTATCGGTTACAGTTACAGGTTCCACCCAATGAATTAGAAAAAATCAAGAAAGCACTCCCTGCTCAGTTGAAAGATTACCAAATGTTGATTTGGTATGAAGGTATTTTTGAGAGCCGTGTCATACCTTCTGACCCTGATTTTATAGATCAATCTAAAAGTTGGTATCATCGAATGGTTAAAGCTCCAGGGGCATGGGACTACACGAGGGGGGACAGGAATTTGGTGGTGGCTATTATTGACGACGGTTTTGATTTAACGCACCCGGAGTTTGTCGGGCGGGTTGTAAAACCATTTAATGTAGTTACTCATTCATCCAATGTCAATTCAAGCTACCGTGGAGGAACCCACGGTACTCACGTAGCAGGTATTGCATTAGGAAATGCCGACAATGGAATTGGCGTATCGGGGATTGCACCAGCATGTAGGTTTATGCCAGTGCAAGTAGGAGACAGAGCCGGACGTATGGGAAGCACCGCTATTATTGATGGGTTGCTGTATGCTATTCACAACGGAGCAAGCGTAGTCAATATGTCGCTAGGAATGGCTGTTCCGCCTTCCATCCGTTTTCTGTCGCCCCGCCGACAAAGAGACCTCATTAATCAATTGTTTAAAGGAGAGGAACAATTCTGGAAAGAACTTTTCAGCATGGCTGCCTCCAAGAATGTGACCATTGTTTTAGCTGCAGGTAACGACAATGTCTTTATTGGGTTAGACCCTATGCAACGTTCAGAAAATACAATCATTGTTTCGGCTACTGACAGAAGCAATAACAAAGCTATATTCAGTAACTACGGTGATGCTTCTTCAATCAGTGCCCCTGGAGTGCAGATATATAGCAGCATACCAAGAGGACGATTTGAATTAATGGATGGTACGAGTATGGCAGCACCGATAGTTACCGGTGGAGTGGCCTTGATTAAAAGCATAAACCCTACACTTACTTTATCTCAAATAAAGTCACTCTTACAACAAACAGGGTTGCCAGTGGCTACACCCAATGCATATATTGGTAATTTGATACAATTGGACAAAGCACTCGCTACAGCCTCACGTGGCCGTGCACCTACGGTGGAATGTCCCGACGTACAGCAAAAAATTGATAGTTTGTTGTTAGAGATTGAAAAGTTAAGGCAGGTATGCGACAATTATAATGCTGGTGATACTTTGAAACTGCCTTCTGACGGCGGCAATCTCAATTTTGCAGAGGGACGATGGAAAAGTACTACAGAAATAGTAAACGACGACGGTGATTTTGTACAGATTTTCTTTGATTTTTATACCAATGGCACGGGTAAGATCACATTACAAGAAGCCGATGGAACCCAATGTACAGCGCCTTTGAGTATTTCGCTCAACAACAATGAATTTACAATTGTACAACGCACTGCCGCTGCCTGTGTACCCCCACCCCAACAATACGCCTCTTACAATATCAGTTGTAAACCCGATGCCTATGGCCGGGCATTGTGTGGTGCACAAAACCAGCGAATTAGTGGAAATAACCTACGCTTTAACCTTATAAAAATACAATAATTATGGCAAATTCAAATCAAAACCCGCCCCAATGGACTTATATTATCCACGCCATTGGGCTTGCTTTTTTTATGATTTTTATTTTAATGGGTCTTATTTATATACTCCATGGAAGTATTTATCTAACCGCCTTTATTAGTATAACCATAGTGGGGATATTAGTGGGGATTATCTTTGGGCTTGTTACTCTCAAGAAACGTACTCAAGCCTATATATCATTACTACCCGAATATTTATTAGTAGGGCTCTATATTATCATCTTCATAGCTGTTTTTCCTTTATGCTTTCATTTTTTTAATATTGACATTATTCACCGTAATGAGATGAGAAAAGCATGTCTCTCAAAGTTAGGCAACTTGAGTACACTGGAAAACGAATATAAAAAGGCCATTGCGAACAAGAAGAGTAATCTCAGTAATTCTGCAACTGTATTTTATGGCAACTTAGAAAACACAGGAAACGCTCAATATAAAAGAGCTCTTGATGATTTATTAGGGCCAGGCACATGGACTGATGATCTATCCAAAGGTATAGAAGCATCTCAAAATACTTTGGAAGCCCGCTATAAACTTTCTGTTGTGGACTCCTCTAACTTACAGAATTTTAAACAAATATCAAAAGCTGTCTTTGAAAATTGGCAACATCTAAAAGTAGGCTATATCTATGAACAAATAAATATTGAGTTCAAGCAATATGAAGCTATTATGAAAAAGAAGATGCCTGATTTTAATGGCCCTACTTTTAATGAGGCTCCATTAAGTCTTAATTCATCTATTGCTTCTATTAAAAATGCGTCAGTAGTCGACTGGCTGCTTTCTTTATTTGTTTTGGCTTTAATTTATCTGGCTATTATTCTACCTTATATTTATGCCGATAGACCCATTGGGCTTAGACGTCCTAACCCTCCTACGTCTGGGGAACGTAGAATAGAAGTAGTATAGTAAACCTATTTGACTTTGTTTTCTCATTCAACAAGTAACAAAAATGAATCATAATCAAATACTCGATTTTTATAATAAATCTAAATGTGCAACTCTTACCGATCAGGAGCTCAGGGATGCGTCAAATGGGCTTAAGTTCTCACTTGAGTTATTGTATCAGCACGGATCAATAGACTATGAGCGCTATGATAGACTTACTAAAATTAGCCCAGAAGAGCATTACCATAACATCACTTTGTCCAAGACAAGTAATGATATGGACTTACTTGAAAAATATAATGATTCAAAAATTAAAGTATTAATTCAGAAGGGCCATATCCAGGAAGATGAGCTGTACAATCGTAGATTGTATAGTAGAGACGAATTAGATATGATTATGGGGAGACCTCCACGTCCCGTAGAGACAGTGGTTTATAAAGACTTGAATGAAATACTGAAAAATTTGCCTCCATTGTTTGAAAACAGAGTTGATATTTTTGTCTTGGGAGTATCGGGCTCTGGAAAGTCTTTTTTCCTTTCAGGTTTATTCAAAGCTGCCGATGATTTAGGGATTCTTGATTTGCCTATGCTACAGAATTCTCAGGGAGAGGTGTTAAACCACAATGGGATTAAATATGCAAGGCACTTAATAAAGACTCTAAGACAGGGCCGTCCATTTGCTCCTAATGTTTATGAGTTTATAACGTATATGAATGTTAATTTCGAAGATGAGTCAAAAAACATTTACCCAGTCTCTTTCATGGAACTAAGTGGAGAGTTGTTTGAGGCTTGCTATGGAAAACTAACCAAAGACCTTCCAGAAAGGCTGAGGAACTATCTATTTCACCCTAATCTAAAAATGCTATTTTTTGTGATAGATTTAAAAATTGACCTTAATGAAGATGATTATGAAAATACCGACCAATGGACTCATTTTCAATGGTTTTTAGAATTACTCAGATTAAATGATGTCTTTTCAAAGACTTTAACTATGTCTATTTTAATCACTAAATGGGATTTGGCAACAGACCAATCGCCCGAAGCTGCCGAAAGGTTTGTAAAGGCAAGGTATCGAGGATTATATAAGATTTTAGAAAGATACATGGACCAATACAAAAACCTAAAAATAAGCATAATGCCATTTAGTGTAGGGAACTTTGATGCCAGAAATACAGTAAGTTTTGATAAAAGTTACTCTGAAAAAGTATTAAACTGGATAATTAAAAACGCGTTTATTGAAACTGGGAAAAAGAAATCTACTTGGTGGTAACTTCAGACTCACATAATCAATCTTAATCTGTCAATAACAATGAACGTAATAAATGTAATAAATAGAGAAAAACTCGGCCTTGTAGTTTGGGGTAGGAAAAGAGGTTGTAAAGTTTTTTTTACTTGTAATTTGCAAGCTATAATAAGCTTTAGAGAAGAGCCATTTATTGATGCTAATGCGATATTTATTACAATACCTCAATTTAGCCGCGACAATTTAACAGCATATTTGGTCTCACATTTGTCTACTTATGATGCTTATACAGCCTATTGGTGGGCTCGTGACGATGAAAGTCGGACAGGTTTTTTAGCGTTTACTTTGGTTTGTTCCAGTGGATATTATATATCAAACTCTAATCTCAAAGAGATATTAGATGAGTTGGCAGAGAAATATTGTAATGAATATTTAATAAGTACTGGTTATATAATTAAAGAATCTATTAAAGAAGACATAAGTCTATTTGAGGCTATTTTAAACAGATACCCTTTACAGCAAAAGCCAAGCCTACCTAAAAAACCAAACAATGTAGTTCGCATGAATTATAATTCAAAAGAATCATTGCTTCACATTTTAGATAATTTGAAAGAAGAAGAATACACCGAATTTCAAAGACTGTTTTTAATCCCTAATGTAGTTAATCAACCAGAAATAGAGTTATTTGATTCTCAGCTACCCATAGTAGATATTCCTTTCACTCCTCCGAAATATAACTTTATTATTAGTTTTGAAGATAAATATGACGGAAGTAAAATTGATAGGATTAATTTCTCAATATTCAAAAACGGAATACTATATTTAAATTATATAAATAGTGAAAGTTGTAAGGTTGAGAATATTAAAGAAATTGACAAAATTACCTTAAAAATAAATGATCCTAATTTTGAGAATATTGAAACGGAAATAAGTCATGATTTATCTAAACGAAACATTATTACAAAAATCAGCAGGCTCTATAACTTTGATATACTTATCAGAGACGAAAGTGGTCAATACCTTGATGAGGTAGTAGTCCAAATAGGGTCGAATAAAAAAACGGTTGATAAGAGAGGGCATTTTAGCAATATATCGCTCACAAAAGATTTAGATGCGACTATTACTAAAACAGGTTATAGGACCGAGTCTATTGCACACAACGAGCTTTCTAAAATACTAAAAAACGAGAAAGAACACACTATTACAATTAGAAAAAACAAAACAGAACCCCAGAAGTCTGTTCCAACTCATCAAAGTAGTGAAGAAAAAGAAGAATATACGGAAATTAATTTAAAAATAAAACCATCAAACTCCGAAATAGTTATTGTGGTTAATGGGGAGCAAAAAAAGCAGTCATCTCATATAATTTCTCTACCCAAAAACAAAGATTTTGAAATCATAGTCACTGCCCAAGGATATAAGAAATATCAAGTTTTATCCAATGAATTAGCAATAAAAAAAGCATTTCAAAATGGCTATTTGGAGGTCGAATTAGAACAAATACAAGTTAGAGACAAGTCATTCTCAACCATACTTATTGCTGTATGTGTATTTGCATTGATAGTGATAGGCGCTATTTTATATTTAAATAAAGAAAGTTTCTTTGAAGAAAAAATAAGCTCTACCGATTCAACACAAACTACTACGCCTGAAACTGTTACTCTAAATCAAGACTCCTTAGACTTAGTACAACTTGGAGAGAATTTAAAAATTGCATTTAAAGATAAAAAGAAAGACAGCATTGATAATTTGTTTACTAATTATGATATTAGGTACACAGGGCTATCAGATGATAATCTTAAAAAACAATTTCTAAACCAATATGATACTTTTAAAAAGCAATATGATACTTTTAAAAAGCAGCATAATGCCGTTCCAAGCCCACCAAAAGATACTCCCAAACAACAACCTAAAAGTGAGAACGGTGGAAAATCCGAATCAGACCCTAAAACTGCAACAGCGAAAGCTGATAATAAAACTAAAAAAATAGCAAATATAGAAGAGCCAGTAAAAGGACAAAAAACTACAACAACGCTTGAGACGTCAGATTTTAAATCTGCACAAGAGGCAACAATCAAATATGAGGAGCTTACCAATTTTACAATGGAACTTCTCCCAACAAATGCAACAGCTAGTTCGATTAACACTAAAATTAGCAATGCCCAAAAGTTAAAAAGAGAATTTAAAAAGGTTCCAGAGTTTGAAAATGCTGATAAACCTCACTACGAGGGTTATATAATTATATACATAGATTATTGTGATTTGGCATTGCAAATCTTAGAAAATAAAAAAAAGGAATCTAAGGACGTTTTTGAACTGATGATTAATAAAAAAATTGCACAATCAAAATTAGGTCATGTAAAGAAAAAGGACTTTACAGAAGATTTAAAACGAAGATTAAACGCAAAATTCAATCAATAAAAATGAAACTAATACTTAGATTAAATTTGTTTTTCACTTCTTTAATAACTATTGTAGGTGTTGTTAATTGTTTGGCTCAAAATCAGCCAAGTAAGAAGGATAATCTCAATTTCAAATCTGCACAAGAGGCAATAAATAAATATGAGGTGTTTACCGATTTTACAATGCAAATTTTCCCATCATATGTAACTGCTGGCTTGATAAAAGAGAAAATTGCATATGGCCAAAAACGGCTGCAAGAATTTAAAAAACTCCCAGAGTTTGAAGGTGATAATAAATCAGATTATGTTGTTTATATTAGAACATACATTAGGTATTGTGATTTGTCATTACAAATCTTAGAAAATAGAAAGAATGTAACTCATGAAATCTTTAAAAAGAGCATTGAAATACAAATGAAGAATTCTAATCATGTAGGGGGAATGGAATTTGAAGATGATTTAAAACAAAGATTAATCACAAAATTTACAAATTAAGTATGAAAGAGAAATTTACATTTTCGATTCAAAATCCATTGGTGATTTTTGGGGTTTTGGTAGCAATCATTGGTATTGTGATGTACAGAATTTCGGTTATAGGCTCAAGTTCTGTTGATTCCCCTATTGAGGTTCAGGTTCCTTCATCAGATAAAGAGATGGTTACAATTGTTGAAAATTTCGAAAGGAAAAGCCAATGGAATGCCTCTGAATACAAAAGAGTTTTATGGCAAATTGATCAAACAGCCGACCAAAACATTATTGATGAAAATAATAGATCCCAACTAAAACAACGAACAGATAATCATTATATAAGTACTCTTAAAGATACAATTAATCGCTATTTGCCAGTAGCTAACGAAGCCTCATTTCAAAATCTTAAAGTTTTGCAGAATGCTATAAATACAAATATTTCTGATTTGGCAGGTTCATCGTCTCAAACTATGGCTCAAGAGGCCCTGAGTCCGTTGTTAAGAAAAATTCAAGTATTTTACACTTTGGATGATTTAAAAAATAAAATTAGTCAAACTACACAAAAGGAAATCTATGACCAAGCTAGTGTAAATAGGTACTTAGAAAGTATAAGAACAGCGCTTGGAATATATTCAAACTCATATCTTCAGCAGTTGAACAGTGATTGTAACTCCAAGCTCAATTTGTTTAAACAAAGCGCAAAAGATTACTACACAATGGTTTCCTCAAAGGTGTTTGGGTGTCAGGTTTTTAGAGATAGGGGGCATGAAGCTTATTTTGAATTGTGTGACAAAGAAAATAAAGCCCTGCCTCAAGCAACAGCTGACACTACTGCAAATCAGGATATAAAAAATTAACGTTTAAAATCATGAAAATTTTTACTTATTTATTAATTACTTTTATGGTAGGCAAAAATGTTTTGATAGCACAAGACACACTACCAAATTTACCCGTAGATTCAACCAAAAATCAATTTGTAACACCTAAAAACAAAATAGAAGCATCCGCCAACAATGACAAGCTGATAAAAATGATTCAAAAACTCCAAGACGACTTATCAGTTTTGACAAAAGAATATAGAGATGACAAAAAACATTTGAAAGAGTTTGATAAAATCAAAAAAGAAAATGAAGCATGGAAAATTAATGACAAAAGTTACTCAGATACATTGAAGAAATATCAAGCCTATCCTAATAAAGTAGCCGAGCTAAATAAACTCCACGAAGAAAAAATAGCCAGCTTAAATAAGCTCAATGAAGAAAAAGTAGCCAGCCTAAGTAAACTCAATGAAGAAAAAGCTCTCAGCCTAAATCGGCTCAATGAGGATTTAAATAAGTCAAAGCAACAGCAATTAACACAACAAGAAGAGATAAATCAATTGAGAACAGAGGTAAATAAACAAAAGAACGAAAATCAAACACTAAAGGCCCAGATAACCATATTGAAAAACGATTCTACAACAAAGCAAACTACAATAAGTGGTTTACAGCAGACCTTCCAAAAACAAATCGATGAGAATCTGGCTTTAAAAAGCAGCAAGGAAAGCCTAGAAACTATCATATTCAGTGCTTTTGACAATGAGTTGAGAACAGTACTTCGTAATTTAAACTTAGAAAACGATAATCCTTTGACACCTGTCAGAAAAAAAGCGGAGTCGCTTCTGGCTAGTGGCGGCCTAACAAAAAATGAAGAAATGAATAAAAAAATACAATTGATTAAAAAAAATGAAGCAGTGATTGACTCCTTACTTATGGTTAAAAGGGTTTTGGATGAGGCTTATAACAAAGAACGAGTGCAGCAAAAAATTAGGAGCTTAGAGGCTCTGCCCAAAGAGGATTTAGAGACAAGATTGTTAACAGAGGTCAATAACTATAAAGAATATTTGAAGGGGTTCTGTGCCGTAGAACTTAGGGTAAGCACTAATATTTATAATCTTTATACGAGGTTAAATATGCCCGATCGTCCCAACGCACTTAGATATTTAGCGTCTCTTTATGGTGAATATGCTGGCTTAAAAACGTATCCTTCATTGGCAGACAATGTCTTTCAAATTATTTCGAGTAGGAATATTTCTGAGTTTATTTCAGGGAAGTCAATGGACTCAAACCGATTTAAGAATGAAGAAGCAAGCTATGAAAGACGTAAGAGTATAACTTGTATTAATAATAATTAAAAACTTCAGGGTTATGTTTAGGATAGCTGAATCCCGTAGTAACAACATTGAATTTTTGCTACGGCCTCGTAATTATACGCAAGTATATAATAGGCTCAAAATGTTGCTTTCGGTAGATCAGCTTGCCTTTTTTGCTCGCCCGGATGTGCAAGGTGAGGTAACTCTATGGAGTAGCGAAACGGCAGGCAGTTACCAAATGATTCGGGAATATGCAAGCTTGGCAGAAGATGAAAAAGACCGAGTGGCCGATACGGTAGAAGAACAGAAAGCAGCTATCGTTGCGGCGCTGTCGAAATACCCGGAGTTTGAGCCCATCCTCACTACACTTTTTATATTACCTGACCCAACAGCACTCAAGGTACTGAAAAGTGGCGAGCAGCTTACCCCAATATTAACCCAATGGGGTTCTAAAAATACAGAGGTCACTATTGAAAGTGACCCAATTACAGCTCTTATTAATCGGCCTCGCAGTACTACGGCCATCGTAACGGTTGAAGTAATTTATACAGATGGAGAGCCCGCTGCCTCGAAAGATTTATGGGTTGAATACCTTAGCGCTGAATCAAAAGAGCGCACCAATAAAGATGGCTTGTATCATCGGGGGAGGTGCAAACTTAATACTACTTTCAAGGTTTATGACCGTCAAGACAATCAACCCCTATACATCCATGAGTTTACTGTAGTGCCTGATGGCAAATACATAGTGCTATTGCCCTATTTGACTACTGCAAATATTAAAGTAGTGGATCAAAAAAACAGACCCGTAAGCGGTGTCGAGGTGCAAGTGACGTTCAATGAGATTCCACAAATTGAGATTAGTGATAAGACAGGCCAAATCGTTTTGAAAAACTTAGAAGCTGGTCAAATCGTTGTTATCACTGAAAAAGACAATCTGGAGAATACGCTTACCTACAAGTTAAAGCGAGATAAAAATGAATATGTCTTAAAAGTTTATCGGCCAGTAATGGCAGAAGCAAGCCTTCGTGTGATAGACCAAGAGGGTAACCCACAATCCAACCTATCTGTATCCTACCACTATGAAGGTGTAGAAAAAGAAGGGAAGACTGATGGGGAAGGTGCGCTGTGGTTGGGGAGCTTTGAAGCGGGCAAAGAAGTAAAAGTGTATCCTAAAAATAGACCTGATACTTTCAAGGTATTTAGGGTAGAAGAGGGACAAAATGAATTTATATTGGAGGTATTTAATGAGCCCCCAAAATTCGTTAAGGTCAATTTGATTGACTACGACAAAGAGCCGATTCCTGATGCTTCAGTAGGTTTTAAACATAACGGTCAAGAACTGCAATCTACTACAGATGCAGCCGGCACATTTACGATTCCTCTCGAATGGTTTAAAGACTGGGAGAAAGTAAAAGCGACAATTGACATCAAAGTAAAAGGAAAGAAGGGCAAAGAAGAAACAAAACGATTCAATGATTCTTTTATTTTCAAGGCCGATCAACTTGAATATACAATACAACTCAAGAAAAAAAAGCCTTGGTGGCTGTTACTTTTTTTACTTTTACCATTGCTGTTGCTGATTCGATTAGAAAAAGATATCCACGTAAAAACGGTAGATGCCAAATCTCAGGGAGTTATTCGAGGAGCTGAAGTAACCTTTGCTTATACAAAAGCTTTTGTATATGACGATGGGCATTTTTTTACGAATGATAGCCTGTCATTACGTCAAAAAAGTGATTCAAGTGGTGTAGCCTCATTTTTGCATTTGGAATATAGTGTTTACTCTTGGATTTTTAAACATTGGTCAAAAGCACAAATATGGTCTTTAGACGGATGTTATGCGTCAGACACATTGCGTACTACATTCCATGAGTTAAGTAGTGGCGATACGCTTCGCCTTTCGATGACCCCTGTAATGGTTTCCTTAGACTTTAAGGCCGTGGACAAAGCAGATCAAGCGGCATTGCCTCAAACCAAGATAAGTATAATAGCTGAGTTGTCCGGGATTACATATACTGATACGGCTACATCAGCATCAGATGGTCGGGTAGTATTTTATCGTCTCCCAAAATGTGGGCGGATACTTTCAGTAAGAGGCGAGCATGAAGGTTATTTCCCAGACAGTATTGTGAATAAAAATGTTGTTGTTTTGGCAGGGAGTATTGGCCTGAACAGATTATTGCAGTTGCAGCCTATTCGTAAACCCATTTCTTTTTTTGTAGTAGATTGTATTACCCAAAAGCCAATAGCAGGGGCTGTTGCGGAGATAGAGTTTGACTTTAACGGTATTAAATCAAAGTCGCTTATACAAACCAATACGGATGGTTTGGGAAAAGGAACGTATGATGAAGCTTACGTTATTGCACTTATACATCTACAAGCTTCGGCACCGTACTATCAAGACGGTGAATTGCCGGGGCAGCATTTGGTTCAAGATTTCATTGACCCTGTTAAATTCCCTAAAGAAAAACGTACTTTCTGTTTACAACCCAAACCCAATCCCATCGAGTTCAAGAATATAGACGAACGAACTCAACAACCATTGGCAGGGGTAAAGAATATTGTTAAGATTGTCAATGCTGCGGGTGCTGAACGCACAGAAATAATAGAAAGCAATACAGACGGAAATTTTACCATAAGTGTCAATACTGGTGATCAAGTATCAATTGTATCTCAGTTACAACCAGATTACGAAGACAATTCCACGAAAATTCAGAATAAAGATGGGATGGGCTTAGTCAATGGCCCTCCCGAGGATAGAATTATTCCACTCAAACCGAAAGAAGTAGAAGTACTTTTCAGGACGATAGATGGAAATAGTGGACAAATACTTCCCAACACTGATTTAGTTGTTTCTGTTGATGGGCAAGTAGTGCCGCCAACTAATAGTGGTACTGGAGAGTTTAAAGTTAAGATGCCTGTTAATGCTTTTATTTCAATTGTTGCTTCGAAGGCTGGCTATGGTTCCAACGATACAAAAGTTAATAATCAACTTGCCAAGTTTTTACAAACATCTACTCAAGATGCTCGCGATATTCCATTACGGATTGTCCCTAAGCCTTGTATTGAACCACAAGAATCTGGTCAGGATATAGACTTTGAACAAAGTTACGATATGGGTACACAAAACAAGCGATTCCAAATTGAGTACAATATGTTTAGTGTACCCGATCAATTAGTAGTTTATTGTGGAAAACAGGGAGAAAATGGCAAAATAATCTTTAATCAAGGGATGGTAACGGGGCAGGGTATAATTGACGTGGATTTAGCAGGTTGCAATTCTACGTGGATTACTGTCAAAGTAAATGCAGGTCCCAATGGTACAGAATGGAGATTTAATTTTATTTGTCCAAATAATTAGAGCCTTCGTTTTTAATCATAAACAGTTGTTGTAGAATGAGAAACGTTAGCGTACTGGTATTGTTCCTGTTGAAATTTCATTTTTTAATGGCGCAATCGAGCCGATTCCAATTCTCTTTCGATGGTAAGAGTAAGGGAGTGAGTAATACGGGTTGGCAAGTTAATAAAGGAGATATTGTTTCTATAACTGCTTCTGGTGAGATAAATGTAGGCATATTTGCAAAGGGACGAACCCCGGACGGTATTCCAAATTACAATGGAAATCGCTACAATTTATTACCATCTAAGCCGCATTGTGCCTTGATGGTTTGTGTTATTAATCAAACCGGATTAAATAAGCCTAAAGAAAATTGGGGATGGGAAGTAATAGGTAGCTGTGGCTATTTTGTCGCTCCTCAAGCTGGTGTATTGGTCTTTGATTTAAATGAAACCGATAATTGGCGTTGGGATAATGAAGCAATTAATGGGGGTTGGGCAATTAAGTTTACAGTAGCCAAGAATATGCCTGCTTCTTCTAACAATCCAAAATTAGGGTTGTTAGGAAAATTGAAAGACAGCCCCGTATTACGAACCAGCAACAATGAAGTGGTGTACGATTGTCGCAGTTTTAGTAAAGGCAGTGATAAGACGTGGAAAATTACTGATGAAAATGGGGGTGCTATTGGTTTATGTGTCGAAGATGCTCCTTATGTATATGAGTTTGTTGGTGGAAATTCTTTGAGCAAAACTAATGATAGGAATGTTTATCTGGATACCAAACAACAAAAGACAGTTTTCTATAAAGGCAGGAAGCACGAATTAGCACCTAATGACCAAAGGTGGTATTTGTTGGATGATAAGAGTATTTGTGAAGGAATCTTCGAGATTAAAGATGGGGAGTACTTGGTCAACAGCAATCAATCTGACAATAAAAAGTCATTTTCAGAAATATTACAACATATCAATAGAAATTCGTTAAATAGAGAAGCCAAAGGCAGACTTACCTATTTATGCTCTCAAACCTATAAAGTGGTATTAGACTATCGTTACTACACTGATGAAACCGGCTCTATCTGGATGTTGAATCAGGAAATCGAAAGCGGCTTTCACAAAAATCCGAATAACACCTCGCAAGTGGCTTTAAAATTTACCAGAAAAAATCCTCAAAATTTAACTGCTTCGTTTGAATCAATACGGATTCCACTTTCTTCTAATGACAGAAAACCTTTCACTGTTGATGGTAGTAGTTACCCATATAAGTTATCATTAGATGGTAAACAGCAGCAATCAATCAATCTGATGGATACTGAATACAGAGGTTCTTATAACTTCGTCGCTTCTACTTTCAGTGCTATCAATTATGGAGATCATAAATCATTAGATATGGTATTACATGAATATTACAAAGACTATATCATCTTTCCGGAAAAATTTGGCTCTCCATCACAAGCTGAAATAATGAGTCGAAAGGTAGCTTTGTCAATCCCCTTGAAAAATGGTGAACGAACTTGCCCTTGGAAAGATCCTTGGAACTAATACAGATTAGAAAATGAGCTTGAAAAGCGATTATAAGTAGCGTATATTTAGAGCAATCATGTAATAAAAAATGATATAGAGCAAAGAAAAGGTATTCATGTGAAGGAAAGATTATATATGAAATAAAATATGAATGCTGAAAGAAATGTTTAAATAAAGTGATGAATCTGTTGTAGCACGATGGATTTAAACCCCCTATTGGCAATATTTTACAGGGGAAGATTATTTTCAAACCAAACAACCCTTTGATCCAAGTGAGTTTGTACGTTTTAGGAAACGCTTTAAAGAAACTGGTTTAGATTTTATTTTGAGTCAAAGCGTGGCCTTACATCCCAAGGCTAAAGACGAAGAAGAAGTACAAATTAGCACTACGGTTATGGTGAAGAACATCGCTTTACTGACCGTTGTTAAGTTACCCAAGAAAGTCATTGATAATTGCACAATAATGGCCAAGGAAGAAGACATTAAACAACGACAGACCTAAAACTTTTTACTAAGAATGAATGCTAAACACGAAACAGGCATAATTCAATGAAACAGTGGCTACTCTTTGGTTGGCTAATCATATCAACTACGGCTCTTGGACAGGAAGTTTGTATTGATGCCACCATGCTTACTACCGCTGGTGACAGCGACAATACCGTTGGACAAGCTACATACAGGGGCGATGTGAGATGGGATTTAGGCCAAAGCATTAACATAAAGTTTTTGGATGGTTCGCCTACATTGCAGACCAAGGTAAGAAGATACGCTAACCAATGGCTCCAACATGCTAACCTTAAATTTAATTGGGTCGAAGACGGTGATGCAGAGATTCGGATCAGCTTTCGCGGTAAAGGACATTGGTCGAAAATTGGCCGCAATGCGCTTGATGTTACTGATCAGGATGAATCTACCATGAATTTACAACTGACAGACTTTTCGGAGGAATCAGAAATCCGACGAGCTACGTTGCATGAATTTGGCCATGCTTTGAGTTTAGTGCATGAACACCAAAACCCCCTTTCTGGTATAACTTTTAATGAAGATGCTGTTTATGCATTCTACATGGAAAAACAAAATTGGACACGTGAATCGATTAAGCATAATGTACTGGATAGATATTCTGTTGGGCATACTAACGATAAATATGATCCCGAATCAATTATGCACTACGCCATCCCAGCGAGACTGACATATAACAATGTGGAAGTCCCTTGGAATACTCAATTATCGGATGGTGATAAATCTTTTATCAAATCACTGTATCCATTTACCGAAATGCCTGAGTCATTCGTAGTAGAACTAACCCGGTTGACGCTCGATACAGAATTAAATGCTATTGAAGATGGCGTGCAGGGTATAAGGATTTATCCCAAGTTTAAGATAAGCAACGCAAAGGGTCGACAGCTCCGTGCTTCGGCTTACTTTTATTACCAAAACGGTACAGCTTTGAATGATTTAAATGGCTCATATTTAACGAACGACGGTAAAGTTTCTGTTGGTAAAGATGTAACACCAGGCTACAAATCAACAGTATACAATCTCACAGATCCTAAAGATTTTAGCCTGTTCATTCCAGATTCTGAACTACATCTTGCTGAAAATATTCGCCATCTTCTTAAGTTTTCTGTCAGCATTTGGGACGGTAATACAGAATTGGGGGAAACTGACTATTACACATTTAGCTATTTCACTGGGAAAAAGGACAAAATTTATTTCGAGAATAAAACTAAAAAAACTGTCAAGGTAGCTATTGATTTCAAGAATTTAGAGGGTCAATGGGAAACAAAATACTGGTATAGATTGGCTCCATCTGAACGTGCTTATTTAGAGGACACGCGTAATTCTCTTTTCTATTACTATGCTTATTCTGAAGATGGGGAATGGGAATGGCCAGGTGATAAAACTTATAATACTATCAATGGTGTGTCATATGGATTTAGAGAATTTCGCTCATCTCCTGAATGGGGTAAACAGGTGGTCATTTTAACTGGAAAATAGAAAAATGACACAACGATTGATTGGTTATAGTTTAGGTATGATTTTACTTTTGGTATCTTTTTTGCCTGCTACGAACTTAGTCGCACAGTCCAATTGTCAGTGGTTGATTCGATATCGTGACCAACAGCTTTTTGTTGATTTCAATAGGGCATTTACCAAAGCCGAGTTGTACGGAGAGGCATGTAAAGATTTTCAACATCAGCGCGAGGCACTACTGGCCGACACTCGTTGGGTTACATCGAGCAACGGCGAATTGGTTGCACATTTGGCGCAGGTGACCAAAACCACCTGTAGTTTACTTGGAGACCTGCTCATCTTTGCACCAGCTACGGGCATACCTACCCGAACGGTCACTACAATCTACAAACTAATAAAGACAGGAGCCACAGCCAAAAGCCTTTCTGACAACGTAGAAAAAGCTGGCTATCAGACAGTGCTGAAAACATCCAATATTGGCAAAACAGTGGTGATAGCCTGGAACTGGGCCGAAAACATTGTCAAACATCAGGAAATAGCCAACGACCGAG
The DNA here is from genome assembly GCF_003711225.1 of Runella sp. SP2. Taxonomy (NCBI): domain Bacteria; kingdom Pseudomonadati; phylum Bacteroidota; class Cytophagia; order Cytophagales; family Spirosomataceae; genus Runella; species Runella sp. SP2. Next base: position 82,629 of record NZ_CP031031.1, read on the forward strand.
CCTCGTTGAAAGCCGAGGTAGCTAGGTTACTCGGCCAACTGGATCAACAATTGGCTAATACCGACATACAGCTACGCAACAGCAAAACTGATCTTGCACAAATCGAGCAGGTAAAGCAGGGTATTGATCAATATTTACGCGAAAACTGCCCCTAAATCAGAAGAACCTTTTCACCAAAAATACGCCTTGTTATGAATCGCTATCTATTCACCATTGTATGCCTGTTATTAATAACTTGTCTTGGAGCGTCGGCTCAGGGAGATGTTTATGAATATCACCCGAACAGTGGATTACAACTTGGCTACGGATTTACGAAAGAAAAATTCACCCGTTTTCGCTCTCCTTTCGACGAAAAAAATTGGCAAAAAAATAACACTGACGTAGCGCGAAACTCCGTATTTAAAACGTCTATTGTTTTCGATGAGGAAACAATGAAAGAGAAGATGCACTTCGACGCTACTATCGAAGGGCGATACTTAATTTATGAGGGATCGGCAGGTTTTGAATTGAATACTGCCAAAATGTTTAATGCCAATAACCTGACGATTTTGGTAGAAGGGCGTTCTGATTTTGTAGAAACAACCCTCGATGGGCTAACACTTAATCAAGAGGCTCAACGATTAGTTGATGCAGGAAATACCGCTGAGTTTATCAATCGATTTGGAACCAATTACGTGTATGCTGAAAAACGGGCTGCTGCTGTGTATGTCCTGATTACAATTAATGATGTTTCAAGAGAAACTCAGCAGCAGATTGGCTTCAACATACAGGGAGGTATGGACTTGGGTCTGTATTCGGCTTCGATAAAAAGCAGCTTGAACCAAGAGATGGCAAATGCCAGTCGTTCAGGTCGTATCGAAGTACAAGTAATTACGCTCGGTGGACCCGGTATTAAACAATTTGGTGAGTTGTTGCGGTCTCTCAATTTTTCGAGAGAGAGCATGAGTAGTATTCAACAGAAAATAGCCAACCAATTCGATAAAATAAATGTCGAGCAGGCCGTACCTGTCGTGTTCAAGACGGCTCCCTTATCACAGTTTGGTTCAGGATATAAAGATGGCTTATGGACCGCACAGAAAGATAGAATGCTGGTAGAGGTAGCAAGTGAAAACAAACGACTGACACGTATCAGTAATATCATCAATACATTACTCGACGATGACGAGGAGAACTACAAACGATACCTACTCAGTGACCGAAAACGCGCCGATTTGGTGCGACTAAAACCTGAAATAGATCAACGGATGCAAGATCTTGCCCAACTACACGAGACAATTAAAGACGCAGCTAACCTCAACATGATTCGTGTCCCGAAACGACTAAGCGATCAAATTAAAGGAATAGTACCAGAATTCCCTTATCTGAAAGTAGCTTTTGATATCACATCTGGAACATTCGATTTAAGAAATATTCTTAGTAATTTAGTTTTATATGCCGATATAAATACGAAACAGGTTTTAAGAACGCTGAAAAATATGCGTATCTTGATTGATAAGTCAGTTGCATTTGATTACAATCAAGAGACAATGCAGCAGCGTATCAACACAAATACAGCCATTGCGAGAAAATATGGGGTATATTTTTATAAACTGGAAGCTTCCTCTATCAGTTCTACTGTGGATCAGGTGAATACAGGGCGAACTGAGGAAGTTATGCGAAAACGCTGGCTCGAACGAATGAAGAACAAAGACTTTACTACTCTATCAGACGATTTCAACGCGAATTGTGATATAGAAATACAGGATGTATTTGGGCATAGCTACACGTACTCACTGGGTTTGATTCAGAATGGGCAGACATGGGTTCTGAAAGATACAACATTGTACAGAGGGCAAGGGTATAGAGGTTTTTTTAAACGCAATAAGGAACTGACTGAATTCAGTCGCGTCGCCAAAGAAGATGTGAGTATAACCGTAAATACGTGCATTCGGGTAACAGATAAGCTTAAGGTCCGCTTTACCTGCTTTGATGGATCAAAGCCAATACCAGCCTCAACATTGTTATCATTCCTGTCAAAGTCCGTTTTAATGGACTATTCTTTCAATGCGAACGAGATACGCAATAATCAGGTACTTAATTTTGAGGTACCACTTGATTTGGGAGCCGATAGTTTATTGATTCTGTGGCAAAATGGGAGCGAGGGCTGGCACGCAAAGGGGATTCATTTATTAAACCGTCCTCGACAACTATATGACACCGAAATAAGCTGCGATAATGAGCCAATTATTATTGGTTGTTCCTCGGTAGATGCTACATTTTCTGGTAATCGGATTACTTATTCTGACGGGACCATTTATGAAGGAGCTATCGCCGATTGTAAACCGAATGGTAGTGGAAAGTTAACAGTAGATGGAGAAATATACGAAGGAGAATTTTTAGAAGGCATACCGCACGGACGAAATCGGTTAACGCGTACTGATAAATCGGGAAACAGGCTTGATAACTGGCTTGATGGCCAATGGGAACACGGACAATTCCTAGAAGGGAAAGCGCATCAGGTAACAAAGTCTTGGACAATTGATATCAAAATTGAACGTAATCAGGGAGTTAGAGTAATCAGTGGGTATAAAATATTTTCCAATGGTCAAAAATATCAGGGTAGCTTTGCCGAAGATGGCGATGACAGTTATGTGGAAGATGGTATTGGAACATTATCGGATAGAGATGGAAAAATCCTGAAAGTAGGCCAATGGATAAATGGAGAATTCAAAGGATAATTTCACGGATGATGGCTATCATGCTCTTCAAGATTGGATACGCTTTTTTACCTAGAGTTTTCTTTGATTATATAAAGTGCTACTTATTAGAGTATTACATCAAAGTTAATCCCCGAATTATGCCAAATACGCACATATTCAGGGACTATTTTTGACACAAAATACTAATAATTAATACTTTAACCCTTTAAAGGAAAGCCTAAATTGATTTCCTAAGGAAGCCAACTCTAATTGGGCCTCGGCTGGACAAAACTACTGCGGCTTTCCTTTTTAGGTATAACATACTGATTTACAATTTTTTATAAATAAATTAACCCCGAAAAAGAGCCAAAGTTGGCCATTTTCGGGGTTTTTGTGTATTTTGTTTTGCGACAAAACTGAAATACAGATGCAAGATACACTTTTCGACCTTAATTCTGCAAATCCCTCTAAGTTGTACATTTTCAAGAATTGTACCGATTTAGGAGCTATTTATCAAACTATTAATTGGACATCTTTAGTTGAACTACTTCCTGAAAAGAAAACGATGGTTGGAGCTCCGTCATGGCTTCCTAAACAGGGCTATTTTGGCCTAATGTTCCTTAAACATTATCTAAAACTAAGTGATGAGAAATTATTAGCGAGGTTTAACACTGAGCGGTCCGCCGCCGCGGTGGGCAATGCAATTGTTTTGTGGCACTTTACTGCCTGATAATGAAATGATTAAGGATAATTCTTTTGTATCAAAAGCCCGTTCTTACCTAGGTAAACATGTAAATTTTGAAGAATTTCAGCGGAAAATTATAGAAAATTGGCGTGATGAAATTCCAGATAAAACTATTTTGTTGCAGGATGCTACATGTTATGAAGTTTACATCAGATTTCCTACAGATATCAAACTTTTATGGGAGTCATGCCAATGGATTTGGGAGAAAATGATTCCAAAAATTTGTCACAAAAATAAACTTAAAGAACCTAGAAGTAAGTTTAAAGAGCAACACAAAAAACACCTTATTTATAGTAAATTACGCAAAAAATCTTATCAAAAGACGAGAGCCAGAAAGCGAGCAAGTTTGTATCTTTTATCAAAGGGTATAATTGAGTTACAAAGAATTATAAATCAAACTAAAGCATCAGAATGGAGTACAAATGAATCTAAAATATTTAAAACTATTAAGCAAATATACCAACAACAAAAGCATCATTATGATAATCCAAAAGTTAAAATTAGGGACAGAATTGTCAGTATTTACAAGCCATATATTAGGCCCATAGTAAGAGGAAAAGAGAATAAACCAGTTGAGTTTGGCATAAAAGTTCATAAAGTTCAAGTCGGTGGTATTAATATGATTGAATACAGTAGCTACAGTGCTTTCAACGAGTGTAAACGATTGAAAATTAGCAGACTTAAACACAAATCAAGATTTGGCCGATGCACTCATATTTCAGCAGACAGAATTTATGCGACGAATGAAAACAGAAGGTATTGTACTAAGAATAATATTGCAACTAATTTTTGTCGAAAAGGAGCTGGCAAAGATAACAAACAAACTAAGCAAGTAAAAAATATTTTAAACAAAGAAAGGAGCACAAGTTTAGAAGGAAGTTTTGGGACAGAGAAAGAACATTATTTACTTGATAAAATAAAAGCTAGAAACCCTCAAACTGAAAAAGTTTGGGCGGTGCGCCGCTGCGATATTTTTCGGAATTCACACTGCAAATGCTGTTAAGATTTTAAAAAGAAGAAAAAAGAGAAATAGTGCATCTTTATTAGCCGCATAAAATAAAGAAAACTTCGACAACTTATCCGCTCTATTTAAAATAGAGTGGTTGTTAAACTGTGTTAATACATTAGAAAAATTTAGAAAAGATTAATGTCAATTGCCAAAAATAGTATTATTTCTATAATTTGACAGTTTTTAAGCAAAAAATACACTCCAAGTTGAGTGGATTTTTTGAAAATATTTTTTGAAAAAGTAATTTCCAAGGGAAGCCTACTGCGTCAAATTAGCTATGATGGTATTCGACGATACTCAGCTCAGGTTTATCAGAGTTATAAAAAAATCGAAGAATTTTTTAAACAAAATCAATCGTTGAACGGCAAAATAAACTGCACTTCTAAAGTAGACAATCTCAGTGTTGGGCTTAAGTATCCTTATATTTCCACATATTTCCACGCCTGTGAGGTTTCCTAACAAAAGAAATTTAGGAAACCTTGTCAAGTCCCATGGAAAAGCAGTTGGGTCCCAACAATGATTGGTTAAATCATTGTGAGTTAGGCACAGAGAAGGCGAATCTTAAAATTAACTTGGTGGGCATAACTTCTCCAAATGATTCATCCCCAATACAGTGGCTTCGCTACGCTTTTGGTATTCATCACCACCATATACCAAATGTAGTTGGGCGTCAGGTACAATCTTTTTGAAATAGGTTAATCCTTTAAAAAACTCACCGTTGATGGTCTTTCCTGCTTTAATTTCAACCGCGTGAAGTTTTAACCCGTCTTGGATGAGCAAATCTACCTCATTTTGATTGCTGTCTCGCCAGTAATACAATTGTGGACGATGACCTTGGTTATAGTGCATTTTCATCACCTCCAGAATGACCAAATTTTCAAAAATTGAGCCTTTGGCAAAATGCAGCTGAATATCAGCCTCGGAACGTATTCCCAACAAATAACAAAGTAACCCTGTGTCGTAAAAATAGACTTTAGGTGCTTTGGTGATTCGTTTGTTAAAGTTCTTGTAATAGGGGGGCAACCGAAATAAAATGTATGATGCTTCCAACACGGAAGTCCATGCTTCTACGGTTTGACTATTTATTCCTAAATCGTTGGCAATACTTGAAGCGTTAAAAACTTGTCCTGCTCGCCCTGCCATCAAATACAGGAAGTTCTGAAAGAGGGAAAGGTTTTGAACCTGAATCAATTGCCGTACATCGCGTTCAATGTAGGTTTGAATGTAGGTCGGAAAAAAGTCATTAGGCGATATTTGATTTTGGATAAGTCTTGGGTAACCTCCTTTGAAGATAAACTCGTCAATAGGGAGTTTTTCAGGCAGCTCAAAATAAGAAAATGGCAGAAGGGTCAATAAGGCGACCCTACCCGCTAGAGACTGGGAGATTTTTTGCATGAGCAAGAAGTTCTGCGACCCCGTCAGAACATACTCACCCGTTCGATTACGCTCGTCAGTGAACACCTGTAAATACGAAAATAAATCAGGGACGTTTTGGACCTCATCCAAGATGACACGATTTTGGTATCGTTCTAAGAAACTACGGGGGTCGTTTTGAGCCAAGGCTCTATTGTCAAGCAACTCCACGTTGACATACTGATAATCAGGAGCAAATAGCTTAGAAAATGTAGTTTTTCCCGATTGCCGTGGTCCAGAAATAGATACCATTGGAAACTTGGTAAGCAATAATTGTGCTTTGTGGGTCAGTGCTCTTGGAATCATTTATGTAAATATAAAATATAATTATGAAATTACATAAAAACTAGTAAACCTCAAATAATCAATGGTTTATTTTGTGATTTTTATTTTTACGAGGTTGAAATAAATTCAAGTAGGCACTCAAAAAGGGGGATAACCACTTGACTATTTTTTAGTAGTTTATGCCAAGTATAGGTAGTGTTTTTGATATTCACTTTTTGCTCCATTAGGGATAGTGGGGTAGCCCTGCTGTGACTGACAATTGAAACGCATATCGCATGGGCATATCAACGACGGATTTTGAGATAACTCCGTAGCTTTATTGATTTTTGCAGTTTTGGTGTTTATTTTGTCATGGGGAGCTCTGCGGGAGTGCTCCAATACTTAGGAGGTTTCGGCCTCCTACTTTATTTTAAATCACTCTTAACTTCCTTGTGAACTGGTTGTTTCCAGTGTAGTTTTTCATTCTTACTCTCATTAGTAGGTTTCTTGAAATATAATTATTTCAAGAAATCGCTAATAGCTACAGAGTAGAGCTTAACTGATGGCAAAAACCTGTCATACATGGCCAAAATAAAGTTTTTTTGAAGCATGTTACATTCACTGGATGCTGTAACTAGTGTTAATGAAAACTATGTTATACACCCTTCTCAATGCGATGTAACATACATTTATGTAACATCATGTTACAAAATGTTACATGATTTTTGGGAAACACAGTATTGGGGCACCTCAATAAGGTGTAATACATGAAGATGAATGAGACTTATTTTGCATTGATTTCATCAAAAAAATGCGTTGAGAAGGCATGATTTTTACTTAAAAATAGCTTTAGCAGTATTGTACAAAAAAAAGAAGTTAGATTTTGCTGATTTTTTTCGACGGAGAACAGATTCCTAGTCTATTTTTAGACGACGTAGACAAACAGTATGAGCAAAATCTTTTCAGTAAAAATGTAGAAGGGAGTAGGGAACTACTGACTGATAAATTAACGAGTTCATAATTTCAAAAAAGTATTGGTGGCGCCGAACAAGGAAACCAGAAAATTGAAATTTACCGATTCGGTGGGGGAGACATAAGACCTTCCCCAAAAATCTGCCTACCCAAACAGGTTATTTTTATGTTCGAAGGAGGAAAAATGATTTTGGAAGTTAGTGTGGATTGCAACAATGAATGAATAGCGAAAAAATAATCAGAGAGGCCACATTGAAGTGCTGGAAGTAGTCTCTTTTTGAACCAACATAGCAAGACATTCTAGTTGATTCTCGCTGCATTGTTGTGGGTAAAATGGGCTTACGTATCATCACGTATCATTACGTTTCATCACACTTTCACGCCTGTGAGGTTTCCTAACAAAGGAAACCTAGGAAACCATTTCCAAGGAAACCTTGTCAAAGTCCATGGAAAACCAGTCTGAATCTAATGGGTTGATGAGTATGTGACAAAATGACTGATTTTTGAGATAAGCAGAAGATTGTATAATTAATATGATTGAATTTTGATAATAATTATACTTAGATAAGTATACAACAATTATTGACTTTTGGGAGCAAAAAAGTAACTTTTTGGCAAGGACTGACAAAACTCGAAAAAAGTATATTTAAACGGACGTTTTATTGGACAGTTAGCATGACGTGTATCGTCTAGTCTATGCTTGTTAGCAATTTGGGTCTGGGACTATAGACGAATTCAAATCGGATTGTAGCGCGAAATCAGTAATTGCTTCCGAAGTATTGTTGGGACTAATGCTGACGCCCGTATCGCTGGCTTTATTTCTACAATCCGAAAAATGAATCGGAAAGTTTATTCTACAAGGTAGACATCAATGGGCTACCTAAATATTTACCATTTAATTTAAAATATAAGCAGCTCATTGGGGTAGACAAAGTTGATTTATTCGGTTTATTTCTGGAAATAAAGTCCCAAACCTGCGATTGACGTAGCGTAACTGTTATTTTTTCATTAGTTCCATGATTTAGCTTCAAAACTTGATCCTGTAGGACAATTCAATACGGCCCCCGACTCAATGTAAAGATTTTTACAATTGGCAGGGTATAAGGGGTTGATATTAATGCGATGCGACGATTTGATAATAACATCCTGAGTAACAGTTGGCACAATACCACAATTCCATGAAGCAGGACTCTCCCAATTGCCGGAATTAACAGTCTGTAATTTAGTGGGGCCTGTTAACACAGGAATAGCTACTAAGTCTGATGGGCACCCGTTAACAGATTGAAATTTCATAATATTGTTACCGACAATCCAAACTTCTGTAGGACTGTAGAAATGTATTTTTTTAGGATTTGCTAGATGGGGAGCCTTACTCCATTTGATACCACCGTCGTTCGTAAAAAATGCATCTACAGATCCTAAAATCCATCCATTGTATTCGTCTTGAAATTGAATCTGTTTAAAACTGTTCACAACGACGGGCTCTATGCTTTGTTTTAACCACGTTTCGCCCCCATTGGTGGTTTTATATAGATTGTCCCCTGCAGCCCAAACAGTCAAAGATGTAGTATACTGTACTGATAAAAAACGCTCTGTTGTATTACTTTTTTGCTTTACCCAAGATTCTCCACCATCTGAGGTAGTTAGGATAATACCGTTTTCTCCTACAGCACATCCTTGTTGTGAATTCAAAAAATGTACATTGATAAGTCTATAGTTTGTATTGCTTGTTTTACGAATCCAATTATTTCCTCCATCGGTAGTTTTGAGAATTATACCGTTAGCTCCTACAATCCATCCTTCTAAGGGGTTGATAAAATAGACGTTATGAAGTAAATCGTTAAAGTTATTAGTGGGTAAGTTTTGTGCAGTCCATGTTTGCCCCCCATCAACAGTAGCAATACACCCGTTATTTGATGGCCTTCCTATAAGCCATCCATGAGTGTTATTGACAAAAAAATATCTGTAAAGCCCGAGGTGTTTAGAGAAAGTTGTTGTTTCTTCCATGTTTTGCCTTTATTGATAGTTTTAAAAATAGACTTGTTTTGAATTACAAAGCCTTCTTCATTATTAATAAAATGGATATCACTAAATGGAGAATTTCCATCGTAATTGCTTACTAATCCCGCATTGACTGGACTCCAAAACATACCTCCGTCAGTGGTCTTATTGATTGCGATAGTCATAGGAGTAAAACCGATTTCATCAGCTGAGAACCAGTTAAAATTTACTCCAACTCCGTCTTTTTCATTTTTCATAAAACAAGTTTTTACTTCAGCCTGAATAACTTGAGAACTGATAATACGTTGCCAGCTTTCGCCTGCATCAGTTGTTTTATAAGTACCTGCTGCAACCGTAAAAATCCAACCAACGGAATTAGAGGTAAATTGGATTGTAGCAGAAAATGTGTTGAATGCTGAGCCTACAGTTTGACGAGTCCAGTTGATGCCGCCATCCTTACTTCGTAAAAGAACCGCATTATTGCCTACTGCCCATATATCCATACCTTCCCTAATTGAAATATCGGTAAGTGTTTCAGCTGTTCCTGAATTGGCAGCCCCCCAACTTTTTCCAGTATCAGCAGAATATAAGATAGTACCATTGGCGCCAATAACCACTATTCTTGAAGGAGTAACTGCCTGTATTCTTAAAAGAATACAGGCAGGGTGAGTGTATTGTAAAGTCCATGTAGTACCTCCGTCGGAAGTATAAAAAATTTCCTGTCCAGTGATGACCCACCCCGTTGTAGGACTTATGAAAGAAAGGTCTAACAGACTTTTATCGGTAGTTATCCCTTTTTTTTGCCAGCTACTTCCTCCATCTACAGTTTTTAGAACCGTGCCTTCAATGCCGACAGCCCAAAATATAGTTTCGGAAGGCATATCAATACGATTGAGTGATGCTGTTGTATTACTCAGAACAGGTTGCCAGTTATCGCCGCCATCGGATGTTTTAAGTATGATACTTCTGTTACCTACAGTGACGCCGATTAAATCATTTACAAACATAACATCATTCAAAAATTGATGAGTAATCTCTCCTGATTGGCTTGCCCATCCGCCAATAATATCCGTTTCTAAATGATAGCCTCCCGCTTGCGTAGCCAAGAGTTTTTTTTCATTAGTATTCATTAAAACTGTGTCTTTTTTCCAAATTAGGGAAGTGTTGCTAAATATATTTTCAGCAATTAATGCTATTGTGTTGCAGGCTTTATTAGTAAAAGTATCAATGCGAGGTTTAGGTAAGACGGCTACTCCGATATATGAAGATGCCTTACATTCCCCTAAAATACATGAAGCGGAATAAGTAGTGGTATAAGCG